>JAFLCM010000084.1 GCA_017303565.1 Planctomycetota bacterium | reverse complement strand
GGTGGCGGGGCACACGGTGCTGCGATTGGGAGACGTGGGGCTCTTGTGCTTGCGGTTCATGGCGGCGGCGCACGCCGCGCACATCGACCTGCCGCCGGAGCGGACCGTGCTGCTGGCGACGACGTACTTTCTGTTGAGCGTGTTCGCGCCGGCGGGGGCGCTGGGGTTCCGCGAGATCGGTGTGGCGGGCGTGGGCGTGGCGACCGGCGGCGACTCTTCCCAGGTGGCGCTGGTGACGCTGATCGTGACGGCGGCGGAGTTCCTCGCGTCGGGGGCGATGAGCGTGCCGGCGTTCTTCCGGTTGCGTCCCGATCGGCTGTGGGCGGCGCGGAAAGCCGCGTGAACCTCAGAGGGTCCGCGCGAGCACGCGGTGAGGGATGACGCCCCACTTATTGGGGCCTTCGCCGATGTCGCCGTACCCGGCGCGGGTGTAGAAGCCCAGGGCGGCGACGCGTGCCTCCATCCAGAGCCGCTCCGCGCCGTGCTCTCTGGCCAGCCCCTCGAGTTCCCGGAGCAGTTCGAGAGCGATCCCCGTGCCGCGGGCGGATTCGTCGACCGCGAAGTAGCGGAGCTGGGCCGACGGACCCTCGGGGCGGTCGGGCTGGATGTCGAGGCGTCCGACGGCGCGGACGGTGTTGTCGACCAGCGTGCAGCGGTGGAGGATGCCCGGGCGGTCGCGGGGGGCGTCGAGTTCGCTGGTGGTGCAGGTGCGCGGGAGGTTGAACGGCGCGTAGAGGTTGCGGTAGCGGCACTCGAGGTACTCGCTCCACAGGCGGTCGTCGGCGGTCGGGCTGATGATGGGCATCGGGGGTCGGGGTTGCGGGAGAGTTCAGCGTCGGTGGCGGTTGCCCCAGTTGACCCATTCTTCGCTGGCAGGCTTGCCGAAAAGGGTGAGGCACTCGATCGCGGTGATCTTCCACTTTCCGGACTCCTGACGCCAGGAAAGGAGCCAGGTGCTGGGGATGGGGCCCCAGTTCTCCGTGCTGAGCTCGGCGCGGCTGAGGAAGCGGGTCTGTCCGGAGGCGCCGTTGTTGGTGGTCAGGGCGTCGATGATCTCGAGGTCGTGGGACTTGAACGCGCCGTCGAGGCCCGAGGTGACGGAGACGAGCCAGGCGCGGTCGAGGCGGAGGTTGACCCGGCCGTCGGTGCGGAAGAGGACCTTCTCGCTGACGTAGCGGGCGACGACCTCGGGCTGGCCCTTAACCACGCCGGTGACGAACTCGGTGGTGGCCCGGGTCATCTCTTCCTTGGGGGTGGCGACGGAGTTGCCGCCGACGACGATCGCGACGCCGATCGCCAGAGTGAGCATCAGGGCGAGCCAGGCGGGGCGGGCCTTGCCGAGCCGGCGGAGGACCTCGGCGGTGAGCAGGCCGAGGAGCAGCACGGCCAGGGCACCGAGGACGGGGTGCTCCAGCACGTAGTACTCGAACAGGGCGTTCATCCCGCGAGCCTGGGCGAGAGTTGCCAACCCGGCGGGAGCGGGGGCGAAAGCGGGGGGAAAGGCGGCGGCGGAGGACACGTTGGATTGTTCGCGGCCCGGGGGCCGCGTGTTGCAGGGCGGAGCGTCCGGGGACCGATAGACGCGGGACACCGTCCCTTCGGAGCGCGGTGGCCGCGCCCCGGTCTGGGGGGCGTCCCGGGCGTGCCGAGGGGTCGGGCGGAGGATCCGCGAGCGATGACGACGATTCCGAGCACGATCTCGGTTACGCCCGCGCAGGGCGGTGCGGCGCTGACGGGTGCCCCGGACCCGGCGGTGTTCGCGGCGAACCTGAGCGCGCTCTCCCGGCGGAACCCGCACCTCGCCGACCTGCTGATGCAGACGCTGCCTGCGCCGGGAGTGGTGTTCACGCTCGGAGATGACGGCGGGGTGTCCGTGGAGCACCAGGGGAGGCTGCTCGCGAGCCGGCGCCGCCCGCTCGACGAGGCGGCGACGCTGGCGCGGACGATGAACGCCCACGACGCGGGGTGCGCGGTGGTGCTGGGGTTCGGGGCCGGCCACCACGTGGCGGCGCTCGCAAACGACCTGAACGGGCTGGGCGTCGTCGCGGTCTTCGAGCCCGATGTGGGGCTGCTCCGGGCGGTTCTGGAGCGGATCGATCACAGCGCGTGGCTGGCGATGGGGACGACGGCGATCTTCACCGATGCGGGCGACGTGGGCGCGGTCGCGTTCGGCATCCAGGGGTGGGAGGCGCCGCTGGGCATCGGCGTGCAGATCATCGAGCACGCGCCGAGTCGGGCGCGGCTGGGCGACGACGGGCCGCGGTTCTCCGAGACGTTCTCGAAGGTCGTCGGGACCGTGCGGACACACATCGTGACCACGATGGTGCAGACCGACGTCACGGTGCGGAACGCGCTGATGAACGCGGACGACTACGTGCGCTGGCCGGGGGTGGGCGAACTGCGCGGAGTTGCCCTGGGCGGGCCGGCGGTGGTGGTGTCGGCGGGGCCGAGCCTGGCGCGGAACATCGCGCTGCTGAAGGATCCGTTGGTGCGCGAGCGGTGCGTCATCGTCGCGGTGCAGACGGTGCTCAAGCAGCTTCTGGCGGAGGGGATCAGGCCGCACTTCGTCTGCGCGCTCGACTACCACGAGATCTCGCGCCGGTTCTACGAGGGGTTGACCGCGGCGGACGTCGAGGGCGTGACGCTGATCGTCGAGCCCAAGGCGAACCCGGCGATCCTGAAGGCCTGGCCCGGCGCGGTGCGGATGACCGCCGACGGGTTCCTCGAGGAGATGCTTGGCGCGGAGTGGGCGGGGCGGCACGAGGCGATCAAGCCCGGGGCGACGGTGGCGCACCTGGCGTACTACCTGGCCCGGCACCTCGGGGCCGACCCAGTCGTGATGGTGGGGCAGGACCTGGCCTTCACCGACGGGCAGTACTACGGCAGGGACGCCGCCATCCACGCGACGTGGGCGTGCGAGCTCAACGCCTTCAACACGCTGGAGATGATGGAGTGGCAGCGCATCGTGCGGATGCGCGGCAACCTGCACGAGGCGACCGACCACCTGGGACGCCGCGTGTACACCGACGACCAGATGCTCGCGTACCTGCACCAGTTCGAGCGCGACTTCATGGACGACTCGGCCCGGGGCCTGACGATCGTCGATGCGACCGAGGGCGGCGTGAGGAAGGCGCACACGTCGGTGATGCCGCTGGAGGAGGCGATCGTGCTGTACGTGCGGCACGCGCGGACGCTGGCGCCGATGCTGCCCGTCTCGCGGGGTGACCTGCCGCCGCGTCTCGGCGAGCGGCTCAGGTCGCTGCGGGCGGACGTGCGGACGATCGCGCGGCTGAGCCGCGAGACGCGGGACATGCTGGGGCGGCTCGCGGGGAGGCTGGAGGACGAGTGGAAGGCGAACGCGGTGATCCGCCAGATCCACGCCAACCGAGACCGTGTGGAGACGATCCAGCCCGCGTACAGCCTGGTGCACCGCCTGAACCAGACCGGGACGTTCAAGCGCTTCAAGGCCGACCGGGCGATCAAGCTGGAGAAGAGCCTGTCGACCGCGGAGGTGCAGCGCCGGCGCGTCGAGCGCGATTCGATGAACGTCGGGTGGCTCGCGGACTCGGCGGACGTGCTCGAGGACCTGCTGAATGTGGCCGCCGGCGCGCTCGAGGGCGGGGAGAAAAGGACCCGCGACGTGCTGCCGCGGAACGACGAATCCCCCGAGGTGGGCGGCGTGGGGGCGTCCGCGCTCTCGGTCGGGGCGGTGGTGGTTGTTGGCGCGGGGCTGAGCGCTTGGGGCGCGAGCGTGCGCGGCCGCCCGGCGCTGCGCCGGATGCTGGAGCGGCTGGCGGGGGTGAAGGGTTTGGGGCGGGCCACGATCGTCACCGACGATGAGGGTCTGGTGCGAGCGGCGATCGGGGCGCCGGTCCTGGGGCTGGACATCTCGTTCCGGCACGCGGACCTGACCGAGACGCGGCGGCGGCGGCGTTCCGTGGAAATCGCCCGGGCGTGGGCGGGCCACTGCTGGCGCGGCGGCATCGCGGGGCTGACGGCGTACGACGAGGCGTTCGACCCCGCGCTGTGCGAGCGTGTGATGGAGGAAGCAGGCCTCGACGCGGCGCTGGTTGTCGGCGGCGACTGGGCCCTGCTCGATCCGGCGCTCATGTCGAGCGTCGTGGAGCGCTTCCGCGAGAGCGCGGCGGCGTACCCGATCGCCTTCACGCAGGCGCCGCCGGGGCTGTGCGGGTGCGTCCTGGCCCGCTCACTCGTGACGGACCTCGCCACCGCGCAGCGGGAGAACAGCCCGCTGGGCTCGATCGGCGGCGTGCTGGGGTACCGACCCCTCAACGCGCGGTCGGACCTGATCGCGCAGGTGTGCTGCGTGCCGGTGCCGATGGGTGTGCGCGACGCGGCGCGGCGGTTCATCCCGGATCATGCGCGGTTCGCGGAGATTGAAGCCGCGTGGGACGAACGGGGCACGTCGAGCGAGTCGCTGTGCGCATCACTCGGGAAGGACGAGCGAGACGCGGGCCGGTCGGCGCCCCTCGAAGTGGTGCTCCGCCTCGGGCCCGGCGGGGCAGCGGACGCGGTGATCGATCGCGTGATCGACGGCGCGGCCCGTGGTGGAGTGGCGCTCACCGTCGCTTCGGTTCGCGGTACCGACGTGATCGACCACCCCGCGTTCGAGCGGTTCCTGGAGCGCGCGAGAACCGCGGGGGTGCGGGCGCTGCACGTTCGCACCATGCTGACCTGCGGCGCGGACCGCCTCGCGGCGGTGCTGCCCTTGATCCTGGAATCGGCGGGCGTCGTGAGTGTGGACTGCGTGGCCGGGACCGCGATGACCTATCTGGGCCTGACGGGGCGCGACGTGCACCCGGTCGTCCTCGAGAACGCCGACGCGCTCTTGCGGGCCCGGGCTCCGGCCGGCGGGCTGTGGACACCCTGGATCGTCCCGCGGATCACCCGGCGCGACGCGGTCTATGAGGAGATCGAAGGGTTCTTCGACAAGTCGGTCGTGGTGGCGGGGTGGGGCGTGATCGACGCGCTGGACGAGCCCGTCCCGGGCGACCGGATCGCGCCCCTGCCCAAACCGGCGCTGACGGCGCGGCGCGACGCGTTCGCGCGCATGCTCGTGAACGCGGACGGCGCGGTCGTGGTCGACGAGCGTACCGGGCCGGCGGCGGCGAACGTGCTGGAGCACGGCTTCGACGGCGCGTGGGCGAGGCTTGTTGAGGCACGGGCCCGGGCGATGGGCTCGGGCGGACCGACGCCGTGGACCGGGTGGTGACGCGTGCGGCTCGCGGCGATCATCCTGGGGCGTGCGGGCAGCAAGGGTGTGCCGGGGAAGAACACTCGCGACATCGCCGGGAAGCCCTGCGTGGTTTGGACGATCGAGGCGGCGCTGGCGGCGCAGCGCGCGGGCGCGGTCGCGATGGTGGCCGTGAGCACCGACGACGAGCGTTTGCGAGCGATCGCGGCGGAGCACGGGGTGGTCGCGGTCCCTCGTCCGGCCGCGCTGGCGCACGACACGGCGCGGGTAGACGACGCGGCCCGGCACGCGCTCCTGGAGCTGGAGGGGGCGCTCGGGCGGTTCGACGGCGCGTGCATCCTGTACGCCAACGTCCCGGTGCGGCCGGAGGGCGCGATCGAGCGGGCGTGCCGCCTGCTGGTTGAGAGCGGCGCCGACAGCGTGCAGTCGTTCCAGCCCGTTGGCAAGCACCATCCGTGGTGGACGTGCGTGGTCGAGAGCGGCGGCGCGGTTCGCCCGTGGGAAGGGAGCACGATGTTCCACGGCGTGTTCCGGCGCCAGGACCTGCCGCCGGCGCACATGCCCGACGGGGCGGTCATGGTCGTGTCTCGGGCGGCGCTCATGCTGGAGGTACCGAGTGTCGCTCCGGGTCCGCACGCGTTCCTGGGTCTTGATCGGCGCGGGATCGTGAACACCGAGGGGAGCGTCGTTGACATCGACAGCGAACTCGACGTTCACGTGGCGTCATCGGTGCTGGCGCAGCGCCTGAGGGAGCGGGGCGCATGAACATCTCCGGGCGCGAGGTCGGGCCGGGCTGTCCGGTGTACGTCATCGCCGAGGTGGGCGTGAACCACGACGGTTCGCCCGGGCGCGCGGTGGAACTGGTGGACGCCGCCGCGGACGCGGGCGCGGACGCGGTGAAGTTCCAACTGTTCCGTGCGGACCTGCTGATGAGCGCTGCGTCGCGGCTGGCGGCGTATCAGAAGGGTGCGGGTGAGAGCGACCCGCTTTCGATGCTGCGCCGCCTGGAGCTCGGCGTCGACCAGATGCGACCCGCCGTTGAACGGGCGAGGCGTCGCGGCGTTCACGCGATCGTCACCGTGTTCAGCGAGTCCCTGGTCGCGCAGGCCGAGATGCTTGGGTGGGACGCGTACAAGACGGCGTCGCCCGACGTGATCCACGCGCCGCTGCTGTCGGCGCTGGAACACACCGGCAGGCCGATCATCCTGAGCACCGGCGCGGCGACGCTGGATGAGGTGCTCCGCGCGGTGGGATGGCTGAGCGGCGCCTGCGCGCGGCTGGGCGTTCTGCAGTGCGTGAGTTCTTATCCCGTGGCGGACGAGAGCGCGGCGCTGGGCGGGATCGTGGGGCTGCGCGGGGCGCTGCCGGGCCTGCCGATCGGCTACAGCGATCACACGACCCGCGCCGACACGGGCGGCAAGGCCGTCACGCTCGGCGCGTGCATCCTCGAGAAGCACCTCACGTACGACCGGCGCGCGAAGGGCCCGGACCACGCGGCCTCTCTCGACCCGGACGGGTTCCGCGAGTACATCACCCTCGCGCGGCGCGGGGTGGCGGTCGCGGAGGATGACCCGATGGCGGGGCCGCCCCTCAAGCGCGTGCTGGACTGCGAGCGCGACGTGCGTGCCGTGTCGCGCCAGAGCGTGTGCTCGACGCGAGCGCTGGTCGAGGGAACCGTGCTCAGCGCGGCGGACCTGACGGTGAAGCGTCCGGGTTGGGGCATCGAGCCGTTCCATCTCGGGACGCTGATCGGGCGCAGGGTGCTTCGGGGTGTTGGCGCGGACACCCCGCTCTCCTGGGAGGACCTCGGATGAACGCTTCGGCGGGCAAGCGGAAAGTCGCGGTGGTCACCGGCACGCGGGCGGAGTTCGGGCTGCTCGAGCCGGTGATGCGGGCGGTCGATGCGCACCCCGCGCTGGAGTTGTCGGTGATCGTGGCGGGCGCGCACTTCCTGCCGCCGGCGGAGACGTGGCGCGAGGTGGAGTCGCGGTGGGGGCACCGCGTCGGGGGCGAGGTGCCCATGCAGCAGAGCGGGCACTTGGGGAGGTTTCACGACGCCATCGCGCTGTCCCACGGCGTGTCGGGGATGGCGCAGGTGTTCGAGGAGGTCGCGCCGCACTGGGTGGTGGTCCTGGGCGACCGCGTCGAAGCGCTCGCCGGGGCGGCGTCGGCGGCGATCGGTGGCGTGGCGGTGGCGCACTTGCACGGCGGGGATCGCGCCGAGGGAGTCGCCGACGAGTCGATCCGGCACGCGATCAGCAAACTGGCGCACCTGCACCTGGCGGCGACGGCGCAGTCGGCGGAGAGGCTGCGGAGGATGGGCGAGGACGACCGTCGCGTGCACATGGTGGGGAGTCCGGCGATCGACACGCTCGGCGCGGTGCGACCGGCGGACGATGCGCTGTGGGAACTCGTCGGACGCCCCACGGTCCTGCTCCTCTATCACCCGATCGGTGATTCCGACGAGAGCGAACGGCGCCGGGCCGCCGAGATCGGTGCGGCGCTCGCGGGCGAGCGGGTGCTGTGGCTGATGCCCAACCACGACCCGGGCCGCGACGGCGTCCTCATGGGCTGCGCCGACGCCTCGGTCGTTCAGCGGTGGACACGCTTCGACCACCTGCCGCGCGAGCGGTTCCTGTCGGTGGCGGCGCGGCTGGCGGCTGAGGGCGGGGTGATCGTGGGCAACAGCTCCGCCGGGCTCATCGAGTGCGCGGCGTTGCGGCTTCCATGCGTCGACGTGGGCGAGCGCCAGGCGGGGCGGGAGCGCCCGGGGACCGTCGTCCACACATCGGGTGGCAGCGAGGTGGAAATCCGGGCCGCGGCCGCACAAGCCCGGCTGATCGACTCGTCGCGCTGCGCTCACCCGTACGGCGACGGGACGTGCGGCGTGCGGTCTGCGGAGCTGTTCGCGTCGATCGACCCCTTGGACCGGGGTCTGCTGCGGAAGCGGAACGCCTACTGAGCGTCCGGCGCGGGTTATCCGCTCCCAAGTTCGTTGCGCGAACAACTCGGACCAAAGCCCGCGGCGGATGCGTCCGATGGGCACGGTGCGTGTGCGGCGCACGCCGCGCCGCATCGAAGGGATTCGTCCGCAGGGAGATCGCGCATGTCCACGCCCACGCCCAACGCCACGCCGTCGCCCGCCTCGAAGCCGGGCGCGGGAACGCTGCCCCCCCCGAGTTCCGCGGGCGCGGGGACGCTGCCCAAGCCCGCCGCCGGTTCGGCGGACGAGGTGGTCGCCAAGGCGGTCCGCGAGATCAGCCACATCGCGACCCTGCCCGAGATCACCGTCAAGATCATCGAACTCGTCGAGGACCCGACCAGCACGGCGCAGGACCTGCACAAGGTCATCGCCAACGA
>JAFLCM010000083.1 GCA_017303565.1 Planctomycetota bacterium | reverse complement strand
GTCTGGCTCCGGGCCGGGGCGTTGATCCGCGCCGCCAGCGCCTCCACCACGTTCATCCGGCGCCGTTCCAGGTCCGCGATCGCCTGCACGGCGAGGTTCTCGGCGTCGATCCACCGGGCCATCGCGGGGGTGTCCGCGCGGCGCATCGCCTCGCGCCGACCCGCGGCGCAGCGGGCCAGCGTGGCGTAGTGGGCGCTGATCTCCCTCAGCACCGCCTCCAGTTCCGACGCCTGGGGGTCGATCACGCCCGAATCCTCGATGCTCGTGCTCGCCTCGCTCATGCTCCGGTCTCCGTGGCGGGCTTCTCGCCGCCCTCCGCGTGGGTCATCAGGTTCCGGGCCACCGCGTCCACGATGGGGAAGTTCGACGCGCGGGTGATCCGCATCGCCACCTCGGCGTCGATCAGGGGGCCGAACTGCTGCTCGTGGTTGCCCGGCTTGAACGGCCCCCACGCCGCGTTGGTCTTGCGCAACTGGGCCAGAATGGGCTGCACCAGCGACATCGAGACAAACTCGCGGGCGGTCTTCTCGGCCTGTTCAGGCGAGATTTCAGCCCCGCCCGCCGGCCGGTCCATTGGAGCGGGAACGCCCGGCATCGTCGCGCTCATGCCCCCCATGCCCGGCGTGCCCGCGGAGGCCCGATCCAGGGCACGGGCGAACGGCCCGGGCAACGATGGGAGGGGCCGCGGCGCCGCCGAGGCAAGGGCCGCCGACATGCCGGACGGGATGGCGATCGAGTCGGTCATGCGCTTTCCGCCTACTCCGTGACGAACGCGGCGTGCAGCCGCCCGGTCTTGTGGATCTCACGCAGCAACGCGATCTGCTCCTGAGCGGGCATGTCGAGGGCCCGCAGCGCCTGCAGGAGGTCGTCGAGCTTCGCCGCCGGCGCTTCCTGCGCGGGGCCGACCTTGCCCCAACTGGTGCGCATGACCTGCGCGGGCGGGTTGGGCTGCGGCGGGTTCACCGTCGTGATCGTCAGGTTCTTGCTGGAGATCAGGACCCCCGAGATGGTCACGTCCCCGGTCACCACGATGGTGCCCTTCTTCTCGTTCACCTGCACCACCGCCGGGAGGTTCAGCAGCGAGCCGTCGAGTTCGATCGACAGCACGTCGCCGATGAAGTTCGCGGGGTTGCCCAGTTCGGCGTCGGGGATGGCGACGACGACCGACCGGGCGTCGAGGGCCCGGGCGATCTCCTGCGAGGACTCGACGAACCCGCGCCGGTCCTGATTGATGATGTTGGCGATGAGTTTCGTGGTGGTCCAGTCGGCCCACTGAGGCTTGACGTTCAGGGTGATGGTCCCGTCGGACTCGATGACATTCATGTCGATGTCGGCGACGACCTGGGCCCCGCCGCGGACGATGCCGCTGGTCTTGGTGGCACCCTCGAACTGGATGGCGCCCTCGGCCATGGCATACACGCCTTGGCCCGGCAGGGCGCCCTGAAGCGGCGTGATGAAGAGGCGTCCGCCCTCGAGGCTCTGGGCCGAGTGCCAGGCCTGGACGTAGCAATCGACCTTGTCGCCGCGCTTGCCGCCGGTCTCCCGGATGGTCGCGGTCACCATGACCATGGCGATGTTCTTGCCCTTGATCAGTTCCTCGATGCGGGGGACGGGGTTGCCGCCGCGTTCGAGCAAGCGGGCGACCTGGCGGGCCTGCGGGAGGAACTCGGACGGGTCGCCCGTGCCCTGCAGGCCCACCACAAAGCCGAAGCCCCACAGTTTCGACTCCCCGTGGCCTTGGAGCGACGCGAGGTCCTGGATGGTCACCGCGCTGGCGGTGCGCGGGGCGAGCGCAAGCCATGCGCACAGAAGCGCAACCAGCACGCCGGGGGATCGAAGAAGTGAACGCATCGCCGGGGCTGTCCGCAACGGCGGTGCCGCGCCCCGGGGGGTCGTCGAACCGCCCGAACAGGCCCGCCGGCACCCTCGGGAAACCCCGTCCAACCACGCCCGCCCCGCTTGCGGTACCCTCTGGGCATGGCCTCCGTCGTCTTCTACTTTCAGGTCCACCAGCCCTGGCGCCTGCGGCGCTACTCGGTCTTCGATACCGACCCCTTTTACTTCGACGACACGGCCAACAAGCAGATCCTGCTGAAGGTCGCCGACAAGTGCTACCGCCCCGCCACCAGCCTCATCCTGGACATGGTGCGGAAGAACAAGGGCAACTTCCGGGTGTCCTACGCGATCACCGGAACCGTGCTGGACCAGCTCGAGCAGTGGGCCCCGGACGTGATCGACCTGTTCAAGGGTCTGGCCGATTCGGGGTGCTGCGAGTTCGTGGGCGAGACCTACTACCACTCCCTGTCGTTCCTGTATTCCCGCGACGAGTTCGCGGATCAGATCGACATGCACACCCAGCGGATCAGGGATCTGTTCGGGCAGACCCCGCGCGTCTTCCGCAACACCGAACTGACGTACAACAACGACGTCGCGTGGTTCATCAACCAGATGAAGAACCCCGACGGCACGCCGCGGTGGCACGGCATCCTGTGCGAGGGCGTCGACCGCATCCTGGGGTACCGCTCGCCGAACTACGTGTACCGCCCGCCGAACACCGGCGAGGGGCCGATCAAGGGCCGCCCGTTCGGCGTGCTGCTGAAGAACTACCGCCTGTCGGACGACATCGCCTTCCGCTTCTCAAACAGAGGCTGGGCGGAGTGGCCCCTGACCACCGACAAGTTCGTGCAGTGGGTCCACCAGATCAACGGGAACGGGTACCTTTGCAACCTGTTCATGGACTACGAGACCTTCGGCGAGCACCAGTGGGCCGACACGGGGATCTTCCAGTTCCTCGAGGACCTGCCCGCCAAACTGTTCGACATGTACCCGGGCGAGAACCACTTCAACACCGTGAGCGAGGCGCTGCAGCGCTTCGACCCGGTGGGCGAGTACGACGTCCCGCACATGATCTCGTGGGCCGACACCGAGCGCGACCTGTCCGCGTGGCTGGGCAACGCGATGCAGTCCAACGCGCTGGCGGAGACCTACAAGCTCGAAAAGCCCATCAAGGCCGCGCTCGCCGAGGCGACCAAGAAGGGAGACGCCGAGAAGGCCAAGCACCTGGCCTTCCTGCTCTCCGACTGGCGCAAACTCACCACCAGCGACCACTTCTACTACATGTGCACGAAGTGGTTCGCCGACGGCGACGTCCACAAGTACTTCAACCCCTACGACTCCCCCTACGATTCGTACATCAACTTCATGAACGTATTGGACAACGCCCGGACGCGGCTCGAGGGCTGAGCGGGGTTCAGGGTAACTATGTCGCCGGCGCGCCCAGCACGCCCGACCGCTCCAGGAACGCGCGCACTTCGGCGGCGTACCGCCCCCAGTCGGGCGGCAGGTCGTTGTGCCCGCAGTCGAGTTCGATGAACTCGGCCCCGGGTGTGAGGCCCGCCAGCGCCTTCCCCTGCTCGAACGGCACCACGTGGTCGTGCCGCCCGTGGAACACCAGCACCGGCCACGTCGCCCCGCGGAGCACCTCGTCCGACCGCAGCGGCGTCCGCAGCAGGAACGCCGGAGCGAGGTACCGCCCCGCCATCTTCGCCATGCTCAGGAAAGGCGAGTTGAGGACCATCGCCCGCGGCGGGTGGCGCGCCGCCAGCGCCGCCGCGAACCCTGTTCCCAGCGACTCGCCGTGGTACACGACGCGTGCGGCGTCGACATCGGGCCGCGAGACGAGGATCGCGCGGAACGCGTCGAGGTCCGCGAGGATCGCCGCCTGCCCGGGCGTTCCTCCGCTGCGCCCGTAGCCGCGGTACTCCGGCAGCAGGGTGCTGATGCCCATCTCCGCGTACATCCGCGCCGCGCGCAGGTTGTGCTCGATGAGTTCCCCGTTGCCGTGGAGCCAGACGACGCACGGGCCGGGCTCTGAATCCGACACGCCCCGCCCGCGCACGAACCACGCCTCGACGCGCGAGCCGTCTGATCCACCAAGGCTCCGCGTCGGTGGACCGCTCGCTCTCGTGAAGCGGGGCCTCGATCATCGAGCGCGGGTAGATGAGCGAGCCCTGGGCGAAGAAGAGCGTCGCACACCACGCGGCGTAAAGCACGCACACGAAAACCGCCGCCCGGGCCGCCAGCCGTCGCCACAGTGGTCTCGAGCTCACGTCCGGTCCTTGGGAGTGCGGGCCACCGGCTTTCCCGAAACGGTCAGGGTCGCGCGTTGGGAGCGGCCTTTGGTGCCGCGGATGAGGGGGACCAGGCCGCGCAAGAGCCACGCCGCCGCCGCCCCGACGACGAGCGTGACCAGCCAGAACTGCCAGTCGCCCACGGGCAACGCGCCGAACGTCGTCACGCGCCACCCCCGATCGCCAGCGCCACGCGGTAGGCAATGAACGCGAACAGGTACGCCACCGCGGACATCCACGCAAACTGCAGGAACGCCCACCGCGCCCCGCCCGCCTCCCGGGCCGTGACCGCCAGTGTGGGCAGGCACTGCATCGCCAGCACATAGAAGACCAGCAGCGACCAGCACGCCGCCGGCGTGAACAGCGGCGTCTTCCCGTCGTCGCGGGTTGCCCGGGCGAGCTGATCGAGCACGCCCTCGGCCTCGGGGTCTTCCTCGCCCGCGACGACCACCGTCATGGTGGAGACGAATACCTCACGGGCCGCGAAACTCGTGACCACGCCGATGGTCAGCCGCCAGTCGAACCCGAGCGGCTCGAAGACCGGCTGGATGGCGCGACCGATGATGCCCGCGAACGATTGGGCCTGGGCGTGGGCCCGCTCCAGGTGCTCGGCCTCGGTCTCGAGCGCCGCGCGGGCCTCTTCCTGCCCGGGGGCGACCAGCGCCGACGCCTGTTCGCGCAGCGCCGTCGCGCCGGGCGGCGGGGCCGTGTGCGGGAACGCGCCCAGCCACCACAGGATCACGCAGATCGCGAGGATGTTCGTCCCCGCCTGGCGGAGGAACACCAGCCCGCGGTCGAGCGTGGTGATCAGCGCCGTGCGCAGGCTCGGGGCCTTGAAGGTCGGCAGCTCGATCGCCATGGGGCGGCTCTTGCCCCGCAGGATCGTCCGCCGCACCAGGAGCGCACTGAGCACGCCCGCGGCGATCCCCAGCGCGTAGCAGCCGACGAACGCCAGCGCCGCCGTCCACGGTCGGTCCTTGAACAGCAGCGTCGTCGCCAGCACGTACACAGGGATGCGGGCCGAGCAGGTCATGAACGGCGCGACCAGGATCGTCGCAAGCCGCTCCTTCGGATCGGGCACGCCGCGGGCCGACATGATCCCCGGCAGAGCGCACGCGTGGCTGGAGAGCAGCGGCACGAACGAGTGCCCCGCCAGACCGAACGGGCGCAGCACCCGGTCCATCAGCAGCGCCGCCCGCGCCAGGTACCCCGTGTCTTCCAGCAGCGAGATCAAAAAGAACAGCAGGCAGATCTGGGGCAGGAAGATCACCGTCGCCCCGACGCCCCCCACCACACCCTGCGAGACCAGTTCCCTGACCGGCCCCTCGGGCAGCACGCGCTGGGCGAGTCCCCCGAGCGACGCGAACAGCCAGTCCACGGCCTCCATGGGCCACTGCGCCAGCGAGAACACCACGCCGAACAGCCCCGTCATCACCAGCACGAACACGACCGCGCCCAGCACCGGGTGCGTCAGCACACGGTCGATGCGGTCGGTGCGGCGTTCGGCCCGCAGCAGTTTTTCGGAGTCCGCGGGCGCGAGTGCCACGCGCCGCGCCAGTTGATCGGCCCAGCGGGTCACACCCGCCTGGTCGCCCGGCGGCGTGTTTACGGGGATGCGGGCCCGCGCGATCGATTCCGCGACGCGGTCAACACCCTCGCCCGTGCGCGCGTTGCACGCGACCACCGGGCAGCCCAGTTCCGCCTCGAGCCGCGCCGGGTCCACCTCGATGCCCGAGGCGCGGGCCACGTCGCCCATGGTCAGCGCGACGACCATCGGCAGCCGCCGACGCGACGCCTCGCCAACCAGCGTGAGATTCCGCGCCAGGTGCGTCGAGTCGAGCACCACGCACACGGCGTCCGGAGCGCGCGAGGCGCCGTCCACCGGCGAAGGCCCGTCGCCCGCCAGCACACGCCGGCACACCGCGCTCTCCGGCAGGTCGAGTTCCAGCCCGTACACGCCCGGCATGTCGATGAGGTCCGCCCGACCCGCGCCGATCGAACCGATCCGTGCCTCCTGCGTCGTCCCCGGAAAGTTCGAGGTCTTGTGGCGCAGCCCGGTCAGCCGGTTGAACAGCGTGGTCTTGCCCGTGTTGGGATGGCCCAGCAGCGCGACCACGGGGCGCGCGGCGACTTGGCCGGCCTGGCCCAGCCGCTGCTCGGGGGCGCCGAGCGTCACGGGACCACCCCGCGCGTCAATCGTTGACACCCACCACCACACGCTCGGCGAGCGAACCCGCCAGCCCGATCCGGCAGCACAGCCCGTGCACACCCACCACCGCGACGATGCACGGCTGCCCGGTGCGGCACAGGCGAACCTCCGCGTCGGCACGCAGCCCCATGGCGCTCAGCACCTGCGCGTCCTGCGGATCCAGTTGCGACGTCAGCACCTTCCCCGTCTGCCCGTCGCGGAGCTGCGTCAGCCGAACGCGGCGCGTGGCCACCTCCGGCGGGCAGCACCCCTCGTGAGCGTCGCGGCGGGCTGGAGTCTCGGGCTGGTTCATCGCGGTCCTCGGCTCCGGAATCCCGGACGTGGAACTCCGACATTCTGAGCATAGCACACGATTGTTGAGACTGAGTCGCAAAATCGCAAGTCGCGGCCCTCATCCCCGCCGTTCCCGACACGCCCCGCTCGGTCCCACGCCATCGCATTTCAAACAGCCCCAGAGACAAACTGCTTCGATCAAACGGTAAAGATGACGCAAAACGCCGCGATTATGCCTCGTTCAAGCACGATCTTGACAAACAACGACTAACTTCCCTTGGCCAGTCCGATCCCTCATCGGGCGTGGCATGTTTCTTCCTTCTTCCTCTTGGGCACGGCCGCGGGACACCGGGGCCGACGCCATTGGCGGGCCGGGACAACCTCGCCCAATCCACCCGATCCGCTCGTTCTCCCAAGGAAAACCCCGCTCGCGGGAGCGGGGTCGATGGGGTACCGGGCTCGACCGCGCGGAAACAGCGGCTCAGGCCAGCGTCACGCCCTTGTCGAGGTACACGTCCTGCACGGCGTTGAGCAGCGCCACGCCGTCCTTCAGGGGCTTCTGGAACGCCTTGCGCCCGGAGATGAGGCCCATGCCGCCGGCGCGCTTGTTCACGACGGCGGTGACAATGGCCTCGTGCATGTCTGAGGCGCCCTTGCTCTCGCCGCCCGAGTTGATGAGGGGCACTCGCCCCATGAAGCCGTTGGCGAGCTGGTAGCGGCAGAGGTCGATCGGGTGCCCGCCGTTGCCGCTCTCATCGGAGCCGCAAAGCTGGGTGTAGACGCGCTTGTCCCACTTGCCATAGGACGAGCCGCCGGAGTTGAGGGCCGCGTACCCGCCGTTGTTGGTGGGGAGTTTCTGCTTGATGATGTCGGCCTTGATGGTGGCGCCGAGGTGGTCGGCCTGGCCCGAGAGGTCGGCGGAGGCGTGGTAGTCGGTGCTCTTGCCGTCCGCGCCCTTGACCTTGAAGGCGTTGGAGCGGGTGTAGCACCACAGCACCGTGACCATGCCGTAGGAGTGCGCCTCCTCGAACATGTCGGAGACGTACTTGATCTCCTCGCGGCTGTTCTCGGAGCCGAAGTAGATGGTGGCGCCGACGGCGATCGCGCCCATCTCGTAGCACTGCTTGACGCTTCCGAAGTATGACTGCTTGAAGATGTTGGGGTAGGTCAACATCTCGTTGTGGTTGAACTTGACGAGGAACGGGATTTTGTGGGCGTAGCGCCGGGCCACCGAGCCGAGCACGCCGAGGGTCGAGGCGACGGCGTTGCAGCCGCCCTCGATCGCGAGCTTCACGATGTGCTCCGGGTCGAAGTAGTCGGGGTTCGGGGCGAACGACGCGCCCGCGGAGTGCTCGATGCCCTGATCGACGGGCAGGATGCTGACGTACCCGGTGCCGCCGAGGCGCCCGTGGTTCATCAAGGTCTGGAAGTTGCGGAGGACGGGGACCTGGCGGTCGGACTGCGAGAAGACCCGATCGATGAAGTCCGGGCCGGGTGGATGGAGACGCGACTTGCTGATGCCCTTGGCCTCATATGTGAGGAGGTGGCTGTCGGGTCCGAGCAGTTCGGCGGTGGAGGGCATTGCGTGAGCCTCTTTCGGTTCGGCGCCGGGTGTTTGGATTCGCGCGCCGGGAAGGGGTGCGGGGATCGAAGCGATTGGATGGCGGCGGCTTCCGGCGGTTGCCGGGATGGGCCGCTGAATGAGCCGACATTGTAGGAATCCGCGTGCGCCCGAGCGTGCTCAATCGCGCGTTTGTCAGCGCTTTGGCAGGGGATGGCGACGGGGGACGGGTACGGCGTCTCCCGCTAGGATGCCCCCATGAACAGCCCGGCTTGTCGAATCATGGAAAAGTTGATTGTTGGTGCGACGGCGCTGTGGGTCACCGCCGCGACCGCGATCGCCCAGAGCGACATCGTCCGCCCGCCCAAGACCGAGGAGCCCGAGGGGGTCTCGACGATCCTGGTGATGGGCATCGGCGTGGTGTGCCTCGCCGCGGTGGTGGGCGTGAACGTGATCCCGAGCC
>JAFLCM010000082.1 GCA_017303565.1 Planctomycetota bacterium | reverse complement strand
CGCCGCTGAGGCCGCGCGTCGGGAGAAAGACCATGAGAACTCGCAGAAGCGTGGCGCGTCACTGGTCGGCGTTGACCGTGCTGCTTTTCGGCGCGGCGCCGCTTTCGGCACAGGTGTGGAGCGTGCCGGGGTCGGCGCTGGGCGGTGTCGGTGAGGCCGAGGCCGACGATGTGACCGACACGACGCCCGGCTGCCTGACGAGTGCTTCGGCGGTGCAGTGGCTGCCGGGGGTGCTCGGGTCGGACCTCGGCGCCGTGATGGGGGCCGACTGCGACTACCGAACGCCGCAGCCCGCGTGCGAACTCGCGGCCCGGGGCGGCGGCAACGTGCGTGTTGACGGCGTTGGCTCGTCGGTGCTGGTGCTGCGCTGGCGGTTCGCCGCCAGCACGTTTCACTCCTGTGACCGCGTGACATGGTTCGCGCGGGGGGAGACGAGGTGGAACGCTTCGCTCACGGTCGATATCGCCGGGGTTGCTCCGGGCACGCCGGTGACGGTGGCGTATCAGTGGCGCGGTCTGTCGGCGACCACGCAGAACCCCGAGGCGTTCATCGAGGATGAGGCGCGGGTGCGGTTCTCGCGGCTGTGGGTTGATGCGACGGAGATCACCGCCGGGTTCTTCGACATCCCGGGCGGGACGATCGTTCGCAACCAGCCCGGCCAGTCGGGCGCCTTCACCGTGCTCGCCGGCGCGCCGCTGCCGATCTCGGTGGGCGCGGAGTGCCTGGCGGTGATCCGCGACCCGGGTGCGGGCGCGTTCTCGCAGGACGAGTCGTCGGCGTTGTACACGGGCACGCTGGTTCTTTCGCTCGTGCCGAACCCGCCCGACCCATTCCCGGACCCCGCGGCGGTGTTCCGCGAGTTCGGGCTCGACCTGGGCTCCGATCGTGAGATCGGCGACGCGAATCTCAACGCCAACGGCGCGTTCGATCCCGGTGACGCGTACCCGTGGAACGGCCCGAGCATCCCTCCCCCGGGACAGAACGGGCCTCGTGACGACGCGGCGGTGTTCCTCGGCGTTGACCCCGGGCCCGCGCCGCTGGTGCCGCTCGGCCCGCCCTACTGCTCGAACGCGACGCTGCCGCTGGCGTTCAACTGGCACGATGCCGACGACTTCGATGCGACGGAGGTTTCGCTCTCTCCGGTGCTGATCAACGGCCCGTTGGCGGCGCCTGTTCCGATCACCTCGGGTTGCATCTACGGTGTCGATGACCTGCTGGTGTCGTTCGAGGACGATCGGGAGCGTCCGCTCACGTTCGCGGCGGGCCCGGTGTGCGACATCCCGATCGGCGAGGCCAGTCCGACCGGCGTGGTGCGGGGCAGTTCGGCGGGGCGTGACGAGGTGCTGGCGCTCTCGCTGGTGCGCGTGGCCCCGGCGTCCTGGGCGATCGGCTCGGTCTTCGGCGTCGCGGCGGAGGACGCGGTTCACCCGAGCCTGTCCCCGAACCCCCCCGCGGCACCCTTCGCGCCGGGCTCGGGCGCGGACGATGATGTCGATGGGCTGGATGTTTCGGTGGCGGCGGGCGATTGCCCGGTGTGGTACTTCTCGCCGGACCACGAGGCCCCGATCCTGCACCCGACCACCGGCCTTCCGCTCGACCCGGGGACGGTGTACGAGCAGACGCCGGCGGGCCCCGTGCCCGCGGTCACGCCGGCGCACCTGGGGCTCGCTCCGGGCGTGGACGTCCGGGCGTTCGAGTTTGTCACGATGGACGACCCCGCGAGCGGGGTCGCGGGAGCGCTGGCGGTGCTGTTCGGTGTAGCGCGCGACGACCCGCTGACAGCGCCCGACGAGTCCGGCGGCTTGTCGGCGCGGCGGCTGTACGCGTCGTTCCTGAACGGCGCATCGTTCTCGGTGCTGGCGCCGAGTTCACGGTTGTCCGATGACATTGACGCCGTTACGGCTTTCTCGGTCCCGCTGTACCCGCCGAGCACCCGCCCCGTCTGTCTGGGCGACATGAACTGCGACGGGGTGGTGAACACGCTCGACCTGACGATCTGGCTGCCGCGGTTCGGCGGGCCGGGCGGGCCGGTCGGCGGCGGCTGCCCGCCTCCTGGGGCTGACCCGGATTTCAACGGTGACGGGGTGGTCGATACCGCGGACCTAATCGCGCTGCTTGGCGCGTTCGGGCGCCCGTGCCCGTGATGCTCGGTCGGCGCGGGTCCTTGAAGCGGTCCTTCTCCGGCCCGAGCGGGCGCGCGGCCACGCCGTCCGTCCGGACTGCTTTCTTTCAACGCCCTGAGGCCTTGCGGTAGGCCTTCATGCCCTCGACGCCGTTGTAGGTGACGAGCATGGCGCCGGCGGCGGAGTAGCGCTCGAAGAGGTTGATGAGGACGGCCTCTTCGCCCGGCCACGGGTAGGCGAAGATGACGTCGAAGTCGTCGATCCCCATGCCGAGTTCCTCGTGGGCGTCGGCGCCGCCCGAGACGAGCCAGACGATCTCGTCGACGGAGTCGATGTGGGTGTCGGCGCCGTCGGGGACGAACGAGCCGCAGACGAAGCGGGCGTTCGAGGCGAGGCAGCGGTCGGCGAGGGCGCGGGAGGTGTCGACCAAGTCGGGGTTGATCTCGATGCCGACGGCGTCGAAGCCGAGGATGGAGGCGGCGATCGTGACGCCGCCGATGCCCGAGCCCCACTCGCAGAGTTCGAGTCCGGTGGAGAGCGAGTGGCGCTTGATGGCGGTGAGGGCGCGGGCCGTCAGGGCGAAGTCGCAGGGGACGAAGCCGGGCACGGGGTCGTGGGTGTGTCGTTCGATGAAGGCGTCGGCCTCCTCGTCGGCCATGGCGGCGACCTTCGTGAGGCGCTCGTCGAGCGGCGGCAGGGGGTCGAGGTCGACGGGGATGAGGCGCTGTTTCTTCTTCACGATCGGCGGGTGGCGGCGGGGTTGGCTAGGCGGCTTCGGCGGGGATGCCGAAGAACCGGGAGGTGTTGTCGTTCAGGCGGGCGTGCGTGTCGTCGTACCCGAGGCTGTGGACCTGGGCGAGCGCTTTGGCGACGAGGGTGACCATCGCCGGGGTGTTGGGGCGCTTGGCGCGGTGCGGCTCGGGGGAGAGGAACGGGGCGTCGGTCTCGACCATGACGCGGTCGATCGGGAGGATCTTCGCCGCGTCGCGGACCGCCTGGGCGTTCTTGTAGGTGAGGACGCCCGTAAAGGAGGCCCAGGCGCCGAAGTCAACGATCATGCGCATGTCGTCGGGTGTGCCCGTGAAGCAGTGGAAGACCATGCGCTGCGGGTTCAGGCGGGAGGCACGCAGGATGGGGATCAGGTCGGCGAACGCCTCGCGGCAATGGAGGACGACGGGCTTGACCATGCCGGCCTCCGCGAGCGATTCGATGGCGGCGATCTGCGCTTCGAGCACGCGGCGCTGCGTTTCGCGAGGAGGGTTGGGGTAGTGGTTGTCGAGGCCGAGTTCGCCCCAGGCGAGGCAGCGGGGATCGCAGCCGACTTCTTTCAGGGCTTCCCAGCGGTGGGGGGCCTTGTCGCTGTAGAGGGGGTGGACGCCGGCGGTGCACCAGACCCGGTCGTGGGAGCGGGCGATGCGGAGCGCGTGGAAGCAGTCGACGGTGGTGGTGGAGATGGTGATGCACCCGGTGACGCCGACCTCGCGGGCTTCCCGGAGTACGTCGGGGATCCGCCCGTCGTAGTCGGGAAATGTCAGGTGGCAGTGGGTATCGATCATGCGGTCCTACTCTAGTGGCCCCCGGAAGGTCTCGAGGCCCCCCGGCGGGCGTGGCCGGCCTCGCGGCGAGGATTGCGGGGCTTGAGCCCCTGTCGGGCCCGCTCTGTCGAGCGCTCCGGGCCGACCGGTCGAACAAGGAACCACGATGAAAACCCCTGTGATGGCGATCGTGACTCGGATGCTGGCGGCGCTGGTGGTGCTGGGCGCGGTTTCGCCGGCGCTGGCTGGGGAGGCGGAGACGCGGTGGTACGTGCTGCTGCTGGATGGGCAGAAGGCCGGGCACATGCGCGAGACGCGAACGCAGGGCGACGGCAACCTGACCACCGAGCAGGAGATGACGTTCACGCTCGCCCGAGCCGGTCAGGACATGAGCATCACGCTCAAGTCCGGTTTCGTTGAGACGCCCGACGCCAAGCCGGTGTCGATGTTCCAGGATCAGAATCTGGGCCTGATGAAACTGAAGACCTCATACACCTTCACCCCCGAGGGCGTGACCGAGGTGACCGAGCAGGCGGGCATCAAGAAGGAGATCAAGCACCCGGCGATCACCGGCGACTGGCTGACCCCGGGCGGGGTCGAGAAGCTGGTCGCGGAGAAGATCAAGGCGGGCGAGAAGTCCTTCGCGTTCCGGACGGTCTCGGCAACGACCGGGCCGGAGGCGTTCGAGACCAGGGTGAACGTGCTGGAGGCGAACACCACCGCCGAGGGGATGGGCGTGGTGGTGCCCGCGACCAAGTGGGAGACCGAGGCGAGCGTGCTGCCCGGCATCAAGAATGTCGACTGGGTGGACGAGAAGGGCCGCCCGGTGCGGACGGAGGTCGAGATCGCCGGGATGCGGCTGACGATGCTGCTTTCGGACGAGCAGGTGGCCAAGAGCCCGTTCAAGGCGCCCGAGGCGATGGCGCAGACGACGATCGTGCCTACGGGGACGTTCGAGCTGCCGGCGCGGCAGACGATCAACGCGATGTACTCGGTGATGCGGACCGACGGCGGGTCGCTGACGTTCCTGGAGAAGACGCAGGACGGGGCGCAGCGTCCCACCGCGACCGGCCCCGTTGAGGTGCTGGTGAAGGTGGACGCGAACTGGCCGGTGAAGGAGGACCTTCCGCTGTTCGAGAAGGAGAAGTACCTGGCGTCGAGCCGGGCGTGCGACGCGCAGGACCCGATGGTGGTCGAGATGGCGAAGAAGGCCGTCGAGGGGATGAAGGACCCGAACAACATCGTCGAGAAGTCCAAGGTGCTCCGCCGGGCTGTGTTCAACGCGATCGAGAAGAAGAACCTGGGCGTGGGGATGGGGACGGCGTCGGAGGTGGTTCGGACCCGCCAAGGCGATTGCACCGAGCACGCGGTGCTGCTGGCGGCGCTCTTGCGGGCCCAGGGGATCCCCAGCCGGACCGTGAGCGGTGTGATCTACGCCGATCAGTTCGAGGGCCAGCGGAACGTGTTCGTGTACCACATGTGGACACAGGCGTGGATCGAGAACGGAGACGATCGGTACTGGCTGGACCTGGACGCGGTGCTGCCGGACGACGTGGTGTTCGACGCGACGCACATCGCGCTGTCGTACAGCGACCTGAGCGACGCGGACGCGCTGAACTCGCTGGTGATGCTGACGGACGTGATCGGGAAGCTCAAGATCCACATCGCGGTGTCGAAATAGGGTCCGCGGCGGGGTCTTTGTGGCGGGTGGTCCCGGCGCGCGGACGGCCCGCGGCGCGGTAGAGTGCCCCCATGAAGCCAAGGGGCCCAGTGGTGGTGGCCGCGGTGGGTCTGTCCGGTTGCTCGCTGCCCGAGACCGGATCGGGTTTCAACTCGATCGACCCGGCGGAGCGGGTGAACGCGGTGGCGACGGCGGCGCGGACGGGCGATCGGGGCAAGGCCCGAGAACTCGTCGAGAACTTCGCCAGTCAGGACCCCGCGCTGCGGATGCTTTCGTTTCGGGCGGCGGTGGAGATGAACGCCGGGGAGACCTTCGGTTACAACCCAAACGTTTCGCACGCCCGCCAGCGGGAGGCGTTGAAGCGCTGGAACGCGTGGGCCGATCAGGTTTCCGGGGGGAAAGGCGACGCCGCGGTTGGCGCACGCGGGTCGTCCTAGAATCTCATTGGTTGGCACGGGGCGGGTCGGATCGGGGCGGGTCGGAAGAGGGTCAACCTCGGAGGCCGAGTGTCGAAAGCGCGGACTGAACTCGACGCGGTGCCCGGTTCGGCGCCGCACGTGGAACTGAGGCTGCTCAGCCAGCCGCGGTACCTGTGCGGGGCGAGGGACGCGGTGTCGTCGATCGCGCGGCGGTTCGGCTTCGACGAGCAGACGTCGGGGCAGTTGGCGCTGGCGGTGGACGAGGCGCTGTGCAACGTGATCCGCCACGGGTACCAGGAAGCGCCGGACCGTCCGATCTGGCTGCGGATCTGGCCGCTGGAAGATGAAACGGTCGCGGGGGTGGCCGGGGGCATCCGGATCGTGATCGAGGACGAGGCGCGCCAGGTGGAGCCCGACCTGATCAAGAGCCGCGACCTGGCGGACGTGCGCCCCGGCGGGCTGGGTGTGCACATCATCAAGCAGATCATGTCGGCGGCGAAGTTCGAGAAGCGATCCGGGCCGCAGGGGGGGATGAGACTCATCATGACGAAAGTTCTTGACACGAAACCCGAGAGCGCGGGCGAACGGCGCCCCGCGCTGGCGAAAACGAAGGGCTGACCTATGGCGCTGCAAGTCACCATCGAAATCAAGGGCGCCATCGTGGTCGTGGGACCCGTCGGGGACGTCGACCTGAACTGCTCGCGCGAGTTCCAGGGTCACCTGAAGAAGGTGCTGGAGTCGCGTCCGGCGCGGGTGATCGTCGACCTGGCGAAGGTGCCGTACATGGACAGCTCCGGCGTGGCGACGCTGGTGGAGGCGATGCAGATCGCGCGGCGGACGAGCACGAAGCTGGTGCTGTGCGGGATGCAGGACAAGGTGCGTTCGATCTTCGAGATCGCGCGGCTCGACCGCGTGTTCACGATCGTGCCGGACATGGCGACCGCCGGGGCGTGATCGGGGGCTGTGGACCGGGGCGAGTGGCGGGGGCCCGGGGGGGTTCAGCCGCGGCGGGCGCGGAAGAACGCGCGGAGCATCTCGGAACTGCTCGAGGCCAGCAGGCCGCCAAGGGGGCGGACGCGGTGGTTGAGGCGTGGGTCCTCGGTGAGGCGCATGAGCGATCCGGTGCAGCCGGCCTTGGGATCGGGCGCGGCGAAGACAACGCGTCCCACGCGGGCGTTGACGATCGCGCCGGCGCACATGGCGCAGGGTTCGAGCGTGACCGCGAGCGTGCAGTCGTTGAGGCGCCAGTCGCCGAGAGCGGCGGCCGCCTTGCGGATGGCGACGACCTCCGCGTGCGCGGTGGGGTCGTTGTCCGCCTCGCGGCGGTTGAGGCCTTCTCCCAGCACTTCGCCGGTAGCGGAGCGGAACACGACGGCACCGACGGGCACGTCGCCGTGGGCGGTCGCGGCCTGCGCGAGTTCGAGGGCGCGGCGCATCATGGCCTCGTCGAAGGGGCCTTGCTCCGGCGGGCGGGGCGGGGCGGCGCGAGAGAGGGCCGGGCGACGTGATAGTCGGAAAGGCGGGATCACGATTCGTCGTCCAAATGCCCGTCGTTGCCGGCGGCGAGCGCGGGACGGTCCTTCAGCCCGCGGGCGACGCGCGAGGCGGGGACGAACCGCATGAGCAGGACGCCGAACTCGTAGAGGCCGTACATCACCGCGGTGAGGACCAGGAGCGAGGCGGGGTCCTGGGTGGGTAGCAGCGCGGCGAGGACGACCGCGCCGAAGAGGGCCTGGCGCCGGTACTTGGTGAGCATCGAAGCGTCGAGCATGCCGATCCACGAGAGCAGCATGAGCACGATGGGGGTCTGGAAGGCGACGGCGAAGGCGAGGCCGAGGAGGAACACGAGGTTGACGTACTCGCCGAGGCGGTACTCTTGGGCGATGCCCGCGCCGCTGTGGACGTTCAGGGCGAGGACCTTGCCCGCGTCGGTCTGGATGCGGAGCTGGTTGAGTTCGGTGTTGAGCCACATCTGCCCGGGCGTGGCGCCGGTGGGGTCGCCGGCGAGCGCGGGAAGCGAGGGGAACACCATGCCCGCCGGGGCTTCGACGCCGGTGATGTGTGGACGGACCAGCCCGGTGCCGAACTCGATGAGGAACACGAGGCTCAGCGGGAGCAGCACCCAGTAGAGGAACGCGAGGCCCAGCGCGGTCATGGTGCCCGAGAGCGGCAGCAGGAAGTAGATGAAGCGGCGCTCTTTGGCGTAGAGACCCGGGGCGACGAAGAGCCACAACTGGTAGAGCACCCACGGCATGCCGACGAGCAGCGTGACCACCGCGGCGACCTTCATGTAGACGGCGAAAGGTTCGACGGGGCTGGTGGCGATGAGGTGGGGCGACTCGCCGGCGCGGATGAGGGCGGTGCGCAGCGGGGCGGTGATGAACTCCAGGAGCGGGCCGCCGAAGATCAGGCACACCACGAAGACGGGGAGCGGGCCGACGAGGGCCCAGAAGACGCGGGTTCGCAACTCCTCGAGGTGATCGCCGAAGGACATGACGCGCGTCGGTGTGGGCATCGTGGTCGGCGAATGTTAGGATCGGGGAGCGAGCGGAGGCGGTGCGGACGGGCACGATAGCCCCAATCATGGCGGGCGGATGCCGGATCGGTGGGTGCGGCGCGTCAGAACAGAAAGCCCATGAGGAGCCAAGGCCCATTCCGAGATGAACCGGACGGCTTCGATGCCGGGGGGGTGTCGTGGTCGGCCCATTCGCCGGCGCTGCACGAACTGTGGTCCTCGCATCGGCGCTGGGTGGCGGCGATCCTGCTGGCCCACATGCCCAGGGACGCCGACCTGGAAGACCTCCTGCAGGAAGTCGCGGTGCGGCTGGTGCGCGGGGCGGCGGACCTGAAGGACCCCGCGGCGGTGCGCCCGTGGCTGCGGACCGTGGCGATCAACCTGGCGCGGACGGCGGGT
>JAFLCM010000081.1 GCA_017303565.1 Planctomycetota bacterium | reverse complement strand
CGTGCGCCGCGTTCGACTCAGAGCACCCACCCAAGGCTCCACGATCCACGAGATGCTCGTCACCGGCGGCGCCGAGTTGTCCCACGTGCCCTGGTACAGGACCGTCACCGTCACCCGCAGCGGGTAGCGGTCGACGCCGCGCAGCACCTTGCCGCCCGCGCTCACCTGCGTCGCCCGCGCCTCCGGGTCCGAGTAGTCGTACGGGTTCACCTTCGTCACCTGCACGATCTGCGTCCACCCCCGCAGCGCCACCGTCGTCGGCGTGCCTTCCACGTCGATCACCGCCGTCGACCCGTCCGCCAGCGTCTCGGGGATCGTCGCCCCGAACGAGTTGATCGGGCCCGCGTACCGTCGCGTCATCGTGAACCCGTCGGGGAACGTCGTCGCCGAGCCGAACACCGCGCCGTCGAGGTCGTCCAGGTCGTCGAGGTCGGTCGCCGCGTCTTCGCCCGTCTCCGGGCCCCAGCCCGTCAGCGTCGTCGCGTCCGAAGGGTTCGTGAAGTACAGCCCGCCCGACAGCCGGTCGTGACGGCTGAACGACCGGCTCAGTTCTCGGATCTCCGTCGCCAGGTACGTCGCCGTCGACGTGTGCGTCGACCACAGGTTCTGCACCAGGAAGTCCCGCTGCGCCTGCACCACCGCGACCACGCCAACGGTCAGGATGACGAGCGCGAGCATCGTCTCCAGCAGCGTGAACGCGGGGCGCTTGGCCGGGACAGAAAGTTGTCGGACGTGCGTGCTCACGGACGGGCTCCTCGGGGCGGGGCGGCGCGTGCACAGCGCCGGGCCCACAGGCCTCCCGCGGGAACCATCGGCGGTTTCAACGCACGATCTGACTCATCTTGAAGATCGGCAGGATGATGGACATGGCGATGAAGCCGACAATGCCGCCCATGACGATGATCATGATGGGCTCGAGCATTCCGGTAACCGCCTTGATCGCGTCCTTCAGCTGCTTGGCGTAGAACACCGACACCTCGTCCAGCACCTCGCCGAGCTTACCGGACTCCTCGCCCGCGCCGATCATCTGCACCACCGCGTGCGGTAGGAGCGTGTTCTGGCTCAGCGTGTACGTGATCTTCTTGCCCTCCTTCACGGAGGCGTACACGTCACGCCACATCTTCTTGTACAGCCGGCTCCCCGCGATGTCGCCCGTGATCGCGATCGTGTCCAGCATCGGCACGCCCGCGTTGATCAGCTCGCCCATCGTCTGCAAGGACCGGCTGATGTAAAGGGACCGGAACATCCGCTTCAGGATCGGGCACGCCAGCTTGAACCGGTCCATCCACGCCCCGCCGAAGTCGGTCCGCAGGAACATCACCGAACCGACGATGGACGCCACCAGCCCGCCCACCACCCACGGCCACTGGTTGACCATGAAGTCCGACAGGTTCATCAGGAACGTCGTGCTCCACGGCAGCACGCTCTCCTTCCCCTCGAACACCTTCCCGAACTTCGGCAGCACGAACGTCAGCAGGAACACGGTCACGCCCACCGCCATCGTCGCGATGACGCCGGGGTAGATCATCGCGCCCACCACCATCCGCTTGGTCTCGATCTGCTGCGCCGTGTACCCAGCGATCCGGTCCAGCATCTTGCCGAACGAGCCCGACATCTCCGACGCCCGAACCATGTTGACGTACAGGGGCCCGAACAGCTTCGGGTGCCGCGTCAGCGCCTCGGAGAACTGCTTGCCGCTCTCCACGTCGCTCTTGAGCCCCAGGATGATCTTCTTGAACCCCGCGTGCTCGCTCTGTTCCCCGATCGCCTCCAGCGCCGACCGAAGACCGATGCCCGCCCGGACCATCACCGCCAGCTGCGTGGTGAAGTCCAGCACGTGCTTCATCGTCGGGCGACCGGCGTTCAGCGACTTCAGCCGCTCGATCAGCGCGTCGCTGTCCGCCGCGTTCACCATCGGCGTCAGCGCCAAGACGTGGCTGCCCTGCTGCTTCAGCACCGTCGCGGCCGTCGCCGCCGACTCGGACTGCAGCACGCCCACGACCACCTGGCCGGACGAGTTACGAACTTGGTAGCGGTAGGCGTTCATGGGGGGAAGGGACCAGTGACCGGGGATCGGGCATCAGCACAAAGACGCCGCCGAACAGGAACGGATCGGGGATCGGCACGCGGGTCTTCCTGATGCCCGGCGCCCGGTCCCTCGTCCCACTCGCCGCTACGCGGCCAACTGCTTCTCCAGCTTGTCCGGGTACGCCGCCTGCTCGATCGCGTCCTCGCGGCTGATCATCCCGTTGAAGTACAACTCCGCGATCGACGCGTCCAGGCTGCACATGCCCAGCGCCCGGTTCGTCTCGATCACGTTGGGGATCTCGAACGTCCGGCCCTCGCGGATGATGTTCCGCACCGCCGGCGTGCACAAGAGCACCTCGACCGCCGGCACCATCCCCTTCGCGTCGATCCGGCTGAACAGGGACTGCGAAACCACCGCCTGCAGCGTGTCCGCCAGCATCGCCCGGATCTGGTTCTGCTGGTTGCTCGGGTACATGTCGATGATTCGCTCGACCGTCTGGCTCGCGTTCACCGTGTGCAGCGTCGAGAGCACCAGGTGACCCGTCTCCGCCGCCGTCATCGCCAGCGCCGTCGTGTCCAGGTCGCGCATCTCACCGACCAGGATGATGTCCGGGTCCTGGCGCAGCGCGTGCTTCAGCGCGCTCGCGAAACTCGGCATGTCCTGACCCAGCTCCCGCTGCTCGATCAGGCACTGCTTGCTCGTCAGCGCGTACTCGATCGGGTCCTCGAGCGTGATGATGTGCTTCTGGTACCGCTCGTTCATCGCCTCGATCATCGCCGCCAGCGTCGTCGACTTGCCCGACCCCGTGTCCCCCGTCACCAGCACCATCCCACGCGGCAGGTACGTCAGCCGCTCGATCACCGGCGGCAGGTTCAACTTGCCCATCGGCGGCACCTTGCTCTTGATCGCACGCAAGGCAATCCCCACCACCCCGCGCTGCAGGTGCGCGTTCACGCGGTACCGACCCAGCCCCTCAACCTGGTACGAGAAGTCCGAGTCCTTGTGCTCGCTGAACCGACGCAGCCCCTCCGACGACGCCATCTTCTTCACCATCGCCATCGCGTCCTCGGGCGTCACCACCCCCAGGCCCGACGGCGTCATGATCGTGTGGATCCGGAACACCGGCGTGTGACCCGCCACGATGTGAATGTCCGAGGCGTCCGCCTGGAAGGCGGCCTTCAGGATCGCGTCGATGTCCAGCGCCATGGCGGTCTCCGAGTGCTCGGGTCGTCGAGCGTGGGGGGCGTCGAGAGTGGGCGTCGTCGAGATTCGTAGTCGTCGCGCACCCGCCCAAGCGGCACGCGTCAGCACCCTCGCTCATCGGGTGAAAATCACCCCCCCTCCAGCCCACCTCCTCCCGGGCATGTCCCTGTGCCCCAGCCCGAAAACCGTCCACTGGTGCCCCTCAGCCACTTCTCGGACCCTCGCAACGCCCTTGCGTGATAAACCCATGCTCGCAAAGGATTTGCGTCATTAGGCCCCAACACATCCCATCACCCAAAGACTCTCGGACCTTCCGACCACCGGCCTACGCCCGAAACACACCGCCACCCGCCGATCCGCAAGGTCCGAATTCTGAACGGAATCCCCACCGCACCGACCCCCCGCACCGAACAATCGAACGTCCCAGACCGGTTCTCGGACATCCACTCCCCACCCTCCCGAACCCGACGACCGAGCGCCCGCCCCGCTTGTTCCTATAAAGGAACCGGTTTCGCCCCGGTGAGGGCGGCCGGTTGGGATCGTGGCTTCGGTCGAATCCAGCCGACGCAGCGGCAACCGCGCCGCCCTACCGCCCCGTCCAGGGAACAAGACCGGGTTCCCCGGAACTGTGGATAACTGTCGGCGTCAGGTGGGAGACTTCGATTTCATTGCGTTTTTTCGGGCAGGGGGGTATGGTCGGTTCGATAGGGTATGTGCTAACCTTCTGCCCTTGCCTCGTCGGGCCAGCCCCGGGTGTCGTGCCCGAGGTCCGAAAAGCCCGATGCACAGGGGCAGACGATTCGGAAATCCCGCGGCCAACACCCCGCGGCTTCGGTTCTCACAGCGTTTTCCCTCATGGCCCACCGGTGCACCGGGCCATGGGAGATGAACCAAAGCGGAGACGGCACGGTGCCTCTCCCATCGTTTCGACAACGGATCGGGCCCGCGTCTCCGCTTCGGGAGGGGCCTGGACAAGAACTCTTCTTCTGCGTGGAGTCTTGAAGAAAGGATTTGAGATGAGTCAAGCGAACCTTCTGAGGCTGTCTACGGCGGCCCTGCTGGTCGCGGTCGCTGGCCTCGCCCAGACCGCCACCGCTGCGGTTGTGAGCAACAACTCCGCCGCCTTCACCGTCGACTTCCCGATCGACCCCGCCAACACCGAGCGTGTCGGCCCGCGGACCACGATCCAGTTCGACCTCGCCGCCGGCCTCCAGGCCGCGGGCCTGATCACCGACGGCGCCGGCCTCACCGCCGCCCTCATCGGTCTCGACGCCTCCGGCAACGCCGTGACCGGTGCCATCGCCGACGTCACCGCCGGCCTCACCGTCGCCAACTACAGCAACGGCGCCGGCAACGCCAACCTCGTCCTGAACCTCGCCGGCACCACCACCGCCGCCGTGTTCGGCAACCCCTCCGTCGTCAACGTCGCCCTGCGCGTTTCGACCGCCAACAACAACATCAACACCGACGGCGTGCAGACCGTCTTCAACGCCGGCGACGAGACCCTCGACGACTGCTTCATCGCCGACTCCACCGCCCCCACGCTGAGCAACGTCTTCATCAGCCAGGACGGCAACACCCTGTTCTTCGTCTTCTCGGAGTCGATGAACACCGGCGCCGCCGCCAACGACAACAACCACACCGTCCTCGCCAACATCACGGCGGCGGACTTCCAGGTGTCGGCCACCTCGGCGTTCGTCGGCTCCGCCGGCGGCACCCCCAGCCCCGACCCCACCGGCCTGACCTTCGCCGGCACCTTCACCGCCGGCTCCGGCAACTCGGTCATCCAGGTCGCCCGCAACTCCGCCGGCACCAACACCACCTCCGGCTCGTTCATCCGCCTCAAGGCGACCGACGACGCCGGCGTGACCGCGAACCACGACGCCTTCGACCGCGTCGCGAACCGCGCCAGCCAGGCCGCCGTCACCATCTCGTCGGTCACCTCCCTCGCGGTTTCCAGCGCGGAGATCATCTCTCCCACCAGCATCCGCGTGATCTTCAACAACCCGCTCCAGGGCGCGGGCGCCACCGGCGCGTACGCCCTCATCAACGCGGGCACCAACCTGGTCACCAGCGGCGCGATCGCCTCGATCGACACCGCCACCATCGACCCCAACAACAACCGCGCGGTCCTGCTCACCTTCACCGCCGGCACCGACACCATCTCGTCCGACGGCCTGCTGACCTCGTCCAACGGCAACTCGACCGGCGCCATCAGCGTCCGCGTCATCAACGACGGCGCCGCCGTTGTTGAGCCGCAGGACATCTTCGGCTCGTTCTTCGGCGGCACCACCGCCACCCAGACCGACGTCGCCGCGGCCGACAAGATCGCCCCGTCGCTCGTCGGCGGCGGCCCGGCCTTCCTCGACACCAACGGCGACGGCACCCTCGACGCCGCCGCCCTCATCTTTGACGAGCCCATCGCCGACACCACCGCCACCACCGGCTTCGAACTGGCGGTCCTCACCGGTGTCAGCACCCGCCCGGCCTACCTGATCGACGTCGCCACCGGCGTCCTCGCCACCAACCCCCTGCCCGCCACCGTCGAGAGCGGCACGCAGGCCAACCGCAACATCCCCATCTCCAGCGTGGCCCGCGGCAGCGTGGCGCCGACCAACGGCGTCGCCCAGAACACCCGCACCACCAACAACGCCGTCATCCTGGCCTTCAACGCCAGCACCTTCGACTGGGACAACGACGGCACCACCCGTTCCAGCGCCACCCCCGACGCCAACGAGCCGGTCCCCGGCAACGCTGACGGCGGCGCGGTCAACCTCATCTACAACGCGACCACCGCCACCATCGTCAGCGGCCGCACCAACGCGAACATCTCCTCCGGCAACGTGGCCGACCTCAACGGCAACCGGTTCGCCAACGGCGGCGCCGCCGTCAACGGCGCCCTGACCGTCGACCGCGCCGCTCCCGCCTTCCTCGGCGCCACCTTCTTCACCGGTGACAACCAGGGCGGCGGCTCCAACGCTCAGAACATCGAGGAGCAGGACGGCACCGTCGGCGACGGCAACACCAACAACCGCATCGCCCTCATCTTCTCCGAGGCCATGGGCGAGTCCAACACCGCCAACATCACCGAGGAGCTCCTCTCCTTCGGCGCCGGCGGCAACACCTTCAACCCCAACGACTTCCTCTTCCGCTCCTCCGGCATCGCCACCGTCAACAACATCGCCAACAACATCTACACCGTCGGCACCGTCAGCGGCACCACCCAGGCCAACGCCACCCTCATCCGGCCCGGCGTCAGCCTCACCCTGGTCGCCCCCGGCACCGGCGACGGCGGCTTCTCCGATGCCGCCAACAACCAGTCCACCTTCTCGGCTCGCACCGCGACCGACGGCGTGGCCCCCTACATCGCTCTGACCACCGACGTCAACCAGACCACCCAGTCGGGTGCGTTCGCGGTCGACGCCGACTCCGACGGCTTCATCGACGCCATCCGCGTCAAGTTCACCCAGCGCATCGACTCCGCCAGCCTCCGCCAGGCCGACTTCACCGTCTCCGGCGGCGGCACGGTCTCGGGCGCTCCCACCGTTGACTCGACCGACAACTCCGTCGTCGTCATCCCCGTGACCGACAACATCCTGTCGATCAACAACGCCGTCACCCTCACCTACAGCGGCGCCGTCACCGGCGCCAGCCTCGTCCGCGCCCAGGCCTCGCCCAACGGCAACGGCCTCGCGGTCAACGCCATCACCGAGAACATCACCATCCGCGGCCTCCAGCAGCCCATCGCTGACACCCGCGAGATCGGCACGATGGTCGTCACCGGCAACATCACCAACGGCACCACCCCCGTGCCCGTCGGCACCAAGGTGTTCATGATGAACGCGGTTCCCACCGCGCTCAACGTCACCGCCGTCCACAACAACACCGAGTTCACCGTCGGCCGCTTCGGCTCCTACAACGACTCGGGCTCCATCGACGCCTGGACCAACTGGATCCTCCAGCTCGAGAAGGACATCTACCTCCACACCAACGACGTTAACCGCCAGGTCTACCGCAACTGCAAGATCATCAGCAGCACCGGCAACCCCGAGGCCAACATCACCCTCAGCCGTCAGGTCATCCGCCTGACCCCCAACGCCAACAACCTCGGCGCCATCACCTTCACCGGTTCGGGCCAGTCCGCCTCGGAGCGCGTCTCCAGCGGCCGCGTCAACCTCTGCTGGGACGTCCTCCGTTCCAGCGACGGCACCCTTGACTCCCTCTACAACACCAACTGCGGCTCGGGCGGCTACGAGTTCGACGGCCTCCCCATCCTCTCCCGCGCGGTTGTCACCGACAACACCGGCAACTACGTCATCCACCACTCCGGCCCCACCGGCGGCTTCAACGGCCGCACCCGCCTCGACGCCACCAACCGCCCCGTCATCGTGGTGGTTGAGTTCCCCGATGGCCGCCGCTTCGTCGCCAGCAGCCTGCTTACCAGCGTCAACGGCCGCCCCCTCCTGTTCCGCACCAACCTCGGCAACACCAACACCAACGGCTCCGCCCAGGGCGGCGTCCGCTTCGACATCAACCTCGCCAACATCGCCGGCGGCGTCCCCACCGACACCACCAGCCAGACCATCTGGTCCGAGTGGAACATCGTCTCCTACGCCCGTGACGGCGGCTTCGCCTCCGCCGCCGGCAACCTGCCGCTCCTGCCCAACGGCGTCACCGCCACCAGCAGCAGCAGCACCCGCATCGTCACCGGCACCACCCTCTCCGCCGTCAACGCCCTCAACCAGTTCGTCCTCTGGACCGACGGCTTCGGCGTCGGCACCCGCGGCGACGGCATGTGGACCAGCAACGACGACAACAACGGCCCCTTCGATGGCGTCATCGTTGACTACAAGTGCTTCAACGCCTTCGCCTTCGCCATGACCAGCCGCGGCGTCCAGCTCGACTCCGGCATCACCGGCTTCACCGGCGGCTACGCCTTCGGCATCTTCAACGCCTCCGGCAACTCCTACGGCGTCTTCCAGTTCGGCCCCCGCTTCGGCACCGGCGTCACCAGCATCTTCGGCACCGGCTCGGCCGCCTTCCCGACCAACGGCTCGACCCGTGGTTGGGTGCTCGCCGCCGCCGCCGCCTCGGCCGCCAACGGTGGCGCCTTCCTCACCGCCAACGCCGACAGCGACTACGCCATCCGCTTCAACAACAAGGGCCCGAACGCCTCGTTCGGCAACCAGCTGGAGATCGACGTCACCAGCCAGTCCTCCACCGCCAACGGCACCGGCACCCCGGCCAACGCCAACAACCTCGGCGCTGTCCCCGATGAGGCCGGCCTCTTCGTCCACTTCGACCGCTAAACCCACCGGCCCGACGGGCCGCGTGAACTCAGCCAAACGCTGAACCCTCAGGGGCTCCCTCACCGGAGCCCCTGTTTCTTTTTGCCCCTTTCCCGAACGATCCGCGTAGCATGCGCGTCGTAAAGAATGCACGGGCGCTCCGGGGCGCGGTGGTTGTCGCT
>JAFLCM010000080.1 GCA_017303565.1 Planctomycetota bacterium | reverse complement strand
CCCCCGCCTGCAGGGCCGCCGAATCGGCGATGTCGAGCGCCAGCGTCGACGCCGAGCCGCCCGCGCTCTCGATCTGGCTCTTCACCTCGGCCAGAGGGCCTTCCGACCGCGCACACAGGACGACGTGCCGCCCGTCGCGGGCGAGACGCAGCGCGATCGCGCGCCCGATCCCGCGGCTGGCACCGGTGACGAGCGCCACGCGGCGGACAGCGGCGGGGGAGCCGGGGGCGGAAGCGGAAGCGGTGGAAGCCGTGGCCAAGGCGGGGTCCTCTCGTCAATGGGATGAATCACGACGGGGCCGCTCCAGCGAGCCCCGCTCCGGCAGCCGAAAACGTCAGGAACCCAGATTACTGCGGTGGGGGCTTGGAGAACGGACGCTCGCTCGGCTTGTCGCGCTCGTCCTCGCCCGGCTCGGCGCTGCTGGGGCTGCTCCCGCCGCCTTCCTTCTTCTCGGCGGCGTTGGGGTTCTTGGCGGTGACGATCTGCGTCTCGACCGCGGCCCCGGCGATCACCGGCGCCCTCAGTTCCGCCCCCTCGAGCATCGCGGCGCTCGCGGCGGTGATCGGTTCGATCGCCATCCCGCTGAACACCCACGCGCTCCCCGAATCCGAGCCTCTCCACGCCACCATGTACGCGCCCAGCGCGTCCTGAAGGCCCAGGCCCAGGGACACCGTCTTGTCCTCGTTCTGGCTCAGCACGCAGACCCGCACCTCTTCGATGCCCTTGGTCTGGTCGGCCCACTCGCCGTACGCGATCAGGTCGGACAGGACCGCCTGGTCCGCGCTGTCGAGCACGCTCTTGGCCTTGTCGGCGTCGCCCGCCGCCAGCGCGTTCGCCAGCGCCGCAATCGCCTGCGCCTGCTCGGGGCTGACCGGCACATACTTGTCCGCCGCCCAGCGCACCTTCGGATGGAGTTCGATCCCGTCCATCGGGTCGACCGGCTTCGACACGACCGGCGCGGGAGCGGCCTGCTGCGGCGCTTCCCTCTTGTCGCAGCCAACGAGCATCAGCCCGCACGCGGCGGCCAGCAGCGAAAGATGACGGTTCATCGGCGTTCTCCTCAGCCCTGGCCCGATGCGGAGCCGGTCGAGACGCCCGCGGGCTCGTCGTGGTTGACGACCTTTACGGCGCGGTCGATCCGGCGCATCAGCCCGGACAGGACCTTGTTGGGGGCCAGTTCGTGATACCCGAAACCGCTGGAAGGGTAGGAGGTTGCCAGCCACGAGCACGATTGGGACCACCGCACCGGGCTGGTCAACTGTTCGACCAGCCGCGACCGGATCGAGTCCGCCGACGCCTCGTGCGGCAGGGCGGTCACGTTCGACACCACCTGCACGGGCGGCGGCACGATACGGGTGGCCTTGAGAGCCTCGCGCAGGCGGTCCGCCGCCGGCGCCATCAACGGAGAATGGAACGCGCCGGCCACCTGGAGACGAGTGGCCTTCAGCCCAAGACCCTCCGCCACGCCCACCGCCCGCTCGCACGCCGAGGCGTGCCCGGACAGCACGATCTGGCCCGGGGCATTGAAGTTCGCCCCCACCAGCACCTCCGAGCCGCCCGCCAGTGCCGTCTGGTCGCACACCTGCTGTGCCTGCGCCTCGTCGGCCCCGATCAGGGCCACCATCGACCCCTTGGATGCCTCGGCGGCGTCCTGCATCGCCCGGCCCCGCAGGAGCACCAGTTCCAGCGCATCCTCGAATGAAATCGCCCCGGCCAGGTGCAGCGCCGTGTACTCGCCCAGGCTCAGACCCGCGATCGACCGGGCGTCGATCCGGCTCTCGGCGTCGAGCGCCCGGTAGCACGCCACCGACGCCACGAAGATCGCCGGCTGGGCTACGTCGGTCCGGTTCAGCGTCTCGGCCGGCCCGTCGAAGCAGAGCGAACTCAGGGTGGCGCCCAGCCGGGAGCCGACGTGCGCATCGGCGCGCCGGAACACCTCGGCGGCGGCGGGGTGCGCGTCGAACCACGCCCGCCCCATCCCGACGAACTGAGCGCCCTGTCCCGGACAAAGAACGATCCAAGGCTGTGTCATGGCGTCATCGTACCCGACCGGGCGGTGCCCGCAGGGCCGAACAACCACCGGATGAACCCGCGCCGGCCCCCCGACCGCCGGGTTTGCACAATCCGAACCTCCGCCTATAGTCTCCCCCTGTAGGCGGGCCGATCCGAGCGGATTTCTCTATCGCGGCCTCCGAGCGACCGTTTCCAGACACAACCACTGCGACAGGAGATTCATCGTGAGCCCAGCGGAAGTCGAAGCGAAGGTGATCGATATCGTGGCCGAGCAACTCGGCGTCGAGAAGGGCACCATCAACCGCAACACCTCGTTCGTGAACGACCTGAACGCCGACAGCCTCGACACCGTCGAGCTCGTCATGGAGTTCGAGGACCGCTTCGAGACCTCCATCCCCGACGACGAGGCCGAGAAGATCAAGACCGTCGGCGAGGCCATCGACTTCATCGTCAAGGCCAAGGCCGCCTGAGGCTCGGCCTGACGCCCCCGGTAAGCCATCGCCCACGGGCGGTCGCGCGTTCCAACCCATCCATGAACATCGCGCAGGGCACGCCCCGGTGCCTTCGGCTGTCGCTCGCCCCCAACCGGTGACGGGCTTACCATCCAGCCCGGACCCGGCACCGCCGCGGGCCCGCTCTCCCTCTCGCACCGAAGGAAACCGAGACTCCGCATGACCCAGGGCTCCCGAGGCGAACGCGTCGTCATCACAGGCGTCGGCTGCATCTGCCCCGTCGGGCACGACGCCGCTTCCTCCTGGGACGCCATGGTCCGCGGGCAATCGGGCATCGCCACCGTCACCGGCGACGCCTTCGCCAAGTGGGGCCCGGACCACTGGTCTGTCACCATCGCCGGTCAGGTCAAGAACTGGGACGAGGCCACGTACATCGACAAGCGCGACGTCCGCCGCCTCGACCGCTTCGCGGTGCTGGGCATCTCCGCCGGGATCCAGGCCGTCAAGAACTCGGGCATCGACCTGTCAAAGGAAGACCCCGAACGCTGCGGCCTGGTCGTCGGCTCGGGCGTCGGCGGGATCCAGACCATCGAGGCGGGCGTCTACGTCCTCGCCGAGCGCGGCCCGGACCGTTTGAACCCGTTCACCGTCCCCAAACTGATGGCCAACGCCGTGGCCGGGGACCTCTCCATCCGCTACGGCCTCCAAGGCCCCAGCGGGTCGCACACCACCGCCTGCGCCTCCAGCGGCCACTCCATCGGCGACGCCTTCCGCATCATGCAGCGTGGCGAGGCCGACGTGATGCTCGCCGGCGGCAGCGAGGGTGCCGTCAGCCCCCTGTGCCTGGGCGCGTTCATGGTCATGCGGGCTCTTTCCACCCGCAACGACGACCCCCAGCGTGCCTCGCGCCCGTTCGACAAGGACCGCGACGGCTTCGTTCTCTCCGAGGGCGCGGCCGTCGTCGTCATGGAAACGCTCTCACACGCCAAGAAACGCGGCGCGGACATCCTGTGCGAAGTCCTGGGCTACGGCGCTTCCTCCGACGCCAGCCACATCACCGCCCCCGATGAGCAGGGGCGCGGCGCTCAGCGGGCCATGCGCTGGGCCCTCCGCGACGCCGGGCTTTCCCCCGAACAGGTGAACTACATCAACGCCCACGGCACCAGCACCCCCCTCGGCGACGCCGCGGAGGTGAACGCCGTCCTTAACCTCTTTGGGAACCACGCCCGCAAGAGCGCCGGCGGTCGCCTGCTCATGAGCAGCACCAAGAGCATGATCGGGCACTGCCTGGGCGCGTCCGGCGGCGTCGAGATGGTCGCCTGCATGGGCGCTCTCCGCCACGGCGTGGTCGCGCCCACCATCAACCTGCACAACCCCGACCCCACCTTCGACATCGACCTGGTGCCGAACACCGCCCGGGACGCCCAGGTGAAAGTCTGCCTGAACAACACATTCGGGTTCGGCGGGCACAACGTCTCGCTGGTCCTCGGTCGGTTCGAGGGCTGACGCCGCCCGCCCCCCTCCCCCCGGTGGGCTGATTGACGCAGGGTCCGGATATCACTACTCTTCCGCCCCCCGTCCCGCCGGGGGGCTGCCCGAACCCGGGTTCGGGAGCCTCGCGGGACCGTTCGTGGTTGTCGCCGCAGAGCGCCCGCCGGGCCGCGTCCGGCGCGTTCCGCGACCCATCGGCAGAGGAGAGTGGATCCTGGCCAAGTCTGCTGCCAAGCCCGCCGCGAAGAAAGCCCCCGCCAAGAAAGCGCCCGCGAAGGCTGAGAAGCCCAAGGCGCCCGTGAAAGCGCCCGCGCCGAAGAAAGACGCCAAACCGGCGCCCAAGCCCGCGCCTAAAGCGGTCGAAAAGGTCGCGCCCAAGAAAGTCCCCGAGCCCGAGGCCAAGAAGCCCGATCCCAAGAAGATCGAGGTGAAGAAGGTCGAGGTCAAAAAGGTGGAAGTGAAGCCGGCGCCAAAGCCCGGCGCCCCAGCGGCGGGCGGCGCCAAGTCGCCCGGGATCACGATCAAGCCGACGGGCAAGCCGATGATGAAGAAGCCGGCCCCGCCGCCGCCGAAGAACATCCCGGCGGCGCTGTTGCCCAAGAGCAAGGGCGGGAGTTCGGCCCCGGCGCCGGCGCCCGCCGCCCCCGGCGACAAGACGCGGTTCAAGACCCCGTTCCAGAACGACTTCTCCGACGGCAAGGCCGCCGCCGCCAAACTCTTCGCCGCCGCGGGCCTGGGCAATCTCAAGCACCAGAAGTTGCCGACGCTCGAGGAGGAGATGGCCGCCAAGCCGCTCACCAAGACGCCCTTGAACAAGGCGCAACTGAAGGAGTTCCGCGAGATCCTGCTGGCCAAGCGGGCGGAACTGGTGGGCGACGTGCAGTCGATGGAGGCCGAGGCGCTCACCGGCGGCTCGGGCTCGCTGTCGAACCTGCCGCAGCACATGGCCGACCAGGGCACCGACACGTTCGACCAGACGATGACGCTGAACATCGCGGCGTCGAAGCGGGGCGTGCTGCGCGACATCGACGCGGCGCTGCGTCGGATCGAGGACAGCACCTACGGCATCTGCGACATCCTCGGCAAGCCGATCGAGGTCGCACGCCTGCAGGCCGAGCCCTGGACGCGGTACTGCATCGAGGGCGCGCGCCACAAGGAGCGCATGTCCCTGATGCGCTGAGACGACCGTGAGCCAGTCACCCGAGAACCCGGCGCCACAGGCCCACCCCGCCCCGCCGACGCCCGCCGCCGGCTCCCGTGGCTCCGACCCGGGTGCGCTCCGTCGCGCTACCCAGCGGATGTGGTGGGTGTTCCTCGTGACCGTGCTGCTCGGCCTCGTCGCCGACCTCGGCAGCAAAGAACTGGCGTTCCGCTTCATCGCCGACGCGCCGTTCCGCCCCATGCGCGAGCAGGTGCTGCACCTGCTCCGCGAGGCCCCCGGCGAGATCATGGTGCTGGTGCCCGATCACAAGCCCGTGACGGTCATCCCGAACGTGCTGGACTTTCAACTGGTTCTCAACGCCGGCGCGGTGTTCGGCGCGGGCCAGGGCAAGCGCTGGTTCTTCATCGGGTTCACGCTGGTGGCTCTCGGTTTCGCGGTGGTGCTGATGACGCGCTGGACCGAGCGGCGCGATCACCTTGCCCACGCCGCGGTGGGGATGATCGTCTCGGGCGGGATCGGCAACCTGTACGACCGCCTGGTCTACGGGTGCGTCCGCGACTTCATCCACCCCTTGCCGGGCGTGAAACTGCCCTTCGGCATCACCTGGCCCCACGGGTCGAACGAAGTGTGGCCCTACATCTCCAACGTCGCCGACGCGATCCTGCTGATCGGCATCGCGGTCTTGATGATCAAACTGTGGCGGACCGGGCACCCGAAGCCGTCGGCGTGACCGGTTCCGGGTATCACGGGCAGGTCGAGCCGAACCGTCCGAGGAACGCGGCCAGGTCCGAGGTGTTCACCTGGGAATCGTTGTTGAAATCGGCGCACAGCCCGCCGCCCGTCTGGCCGAACTCGGCGAGGAACGCCACCAGGTCGGCGGTGTTGACGATGCCGTCGGCGTTGATATCGCCCTCGCAGATGACCGACCCCCACTCGCCCGAGAGGCTCACGCCGACGAAGTCGCCCGCGGACGAAGTGCGCTCGAACTCCAGGCGGACCGTGCCGCCGCAGCCGATCGGGAGGTTCGTGAGGCCGCCGGGCCCGGCGCCGTCGACCAGCCGGAACGGGTTGGCGCGCGAATACGGATCGCCGGAGGCGATGCTGCCGGAGCGCACGAGGTTGCCGTTGACGTAGAGGCGCCAGGCGTTGGAGCGCCCGATGTCGCGGCCCATCCAGACGGCGCCCTGGACGTTGACGACGCCGCGGAACGGGGCACGCCACTCGACCGCGCCCAGCCCCTGCCCGACGCCGTTGCTTGAGTCGGTGGTGTGGAGCACGACGTCGCCGGCGATGAAATCGCGCGGGAAGGTCTCGGTGCCGTTGCTCTTGAACCAGAAAGGCAGGCGGTTGTTTCCGTTCTCCGAGCGCGCCCACCCGGGCTGAGCGGCGCTCCAACCGCCGAGAGAACTCTGCCACCACGCGACGGGCGGCAGGGGGTTGCTCCCTTCGAGGTACGACCAGCGCCCGGTCGGGTTGGACGCGTTCGACCATTCGTTCTGGATGTCGAAAGTCTCGACGAAGACCGCGCCCGCATCGGCGGACCGAACGCCGCTCATCAGCACGGACGCGACCACGCACGCGAACACAGCACGGTTTGTCATTGGCGGGCCTCCGGAGAACATCGTACGGACGGGCGGGGCCGACTCAAGGCCCTTCCCGACGAACCCACGAAAAAAGGCCCGCGAGCGGGCCTTTGAGTGGGTGGAGCGATGTGAAGTGTTCGTTACTTCTTGGTGCTGAGCGCGTCGCCCAGCCCGGGGACGCCCTCAACGCCCGCGGGGGCGGTGATCGAAGACTTCTGGAAGTCGTCGCCGATCGGCTCGTACTCCCCGCCCAGGTGCTTGGCGAGGAACGCTTCCGCGACGGCGTTGAACGCCTTGCGGTTCTCGGGCCGGGCGAAGCCGTGGCCCTCATCAGGGAACAGGACGTACGAGACGGGGATGCTCTTGTCCTGCATGGCCTTGACGATCTGGTCGCTCTCGGCCTGCTTGACGCGGGGGTCGTTGGCGCCCTGGCCGATGAGCAGCGGGCGCTTGATCTCGGCGGTCTTCGTCAGCGGGCTGCGGGACTCGAGGAACTTGCGGCCCTCTTCGGTGCGGTGGTCGCCGCCGATCTGGCGGACCATCTGGTTCAGGCCCGCGGCCCAGTAGGGGGGGATCGTGTTGAGCAGCGTGACGAGGTTGGAGGGGCCCACGATGCTGACACCGCAGGCGAAGACGTCGGGGGTGAAGGTGAGACCGGTGAGCGCCGCGTACCCGCCGTACGAGCCGCCCATGATGGCGACCTTGTCCTTGTCGGCGACCTTGTTGGCGACGGCCCAGTTGACGGCGTCGATGAGGTCGTCGTGCATCTTGCCGGCCCACTCGGCGTTGCCGGCGTTGATGAAGTTCTTGCCGAAGCCGGTGGAGGCGCGGAAGTTGACGCTCAGGACCGCGTAGCCGCGGTTGGCGAGCCACTGGTGCGAGCCGTTGTAGCCCCAGGCGTCACGGGCCCACGGGCCACCGTGGACCAGGAGCACCATCGGGACGGGCTTGTTGGGGACGCCGTCGAGGTCGGGGTCGGAGGCGACGGGAAGCGAGAGGTACGAGACCAGGTCCAGCCCGTCGCGGCTCTTGATGACGCGCGGGTGCATCTTGGTGAGGGGCAGGCCCTCGAGCTTCGAGTTGTTGGTGAAGAGGAAAGTGGCCTTGCCCGCGCTGGCGCTGGAGGGCTCGCGGTCGTAGCGGAAGTACTTCACCGGGCCGTTGTCGAGGATGTACGCGACGATCCAGACGCGGTCGTCGAGCGAGCGGCTGCCGATGGTGAAATCGCCGTCCGCGACGGTGCGGAGATAGTCGAAATCGGGCTTGACCGCGGGGTCGATGACCTTCCACTCGCTGCGGGTGTGGTTGAAGGAGACGGCCTGCACGGTCTTCTCGGTCGGGTGCATGAAGACCGCGCCGACGTCCGCCTTCGGGTTCTCGGCGATGAGGGTCTTCTCCTTCGTGGCAAGCCTCACGGAAAAGAGCGCGGCGGTGTCGCGTCCGCGGCTGTCGCGGGTGTAGGCGAACTCGCCGGTCTTGTCGTAGCCGACGCCGCCGGTGGTCAGCACGTCCTCCATCGGGATGGTGTCGTACGGGGTCCACTTATAGGAGCCGTCGGCCTGCAGGTCGGCGCGGAAAGCGGCGCCCGCGCCGTCCTTGAGCGTGGAGTAGGCGAAGCGGACGCGGTAGTCGTCGTCGATGTCGATGCCGGCGCAGATGTCGCCGTTGATCTCGCCGGGGTTCTGGACCAGCAGTTTGCGGTCGCCGGTCTGGACGTTGACGCGGTAGAGGTCGTGCAGGCGCGGGTCGCGGTCGTTCAGGCCCACCACGATCTCGGTGGGGAACTTCTCGCTGACGCCCTCGATGCGGGCGGCGACGCCCTTGAGGGGCGTGATGTTGGTGGTCTTCAGGCTGTTGACGTCGGTGGAGAAGACGTTCCAGTTCTCGTCGCCGCCGGAGTCCTGGAGGTACAGGATGTTCGAGCCGGTGTAGGCCCAGAAGTACTGGCGCACGCCGCGGACGGTGTCCTTGGTGACGGGCCGGGCGGCGTCGAGGTTGTCGATGGGTGCGACCCAGACATTCATGACGCCGTCAACGGAAGAGAGATACGAGATCTTCTTCCCGTCGGGGCTGACCTGCACGC
>JAFLCM010000008.1:2850-18641 GCA_017303565.1 Planctomycetota bacterium | reverse complement strand
TGGACAACGTCGGGGGGGCCAATCGGGCCTTCGATCGGAATGGTGCCGTCCCAGTATGATGGAAGTGGTCCCTCAGCATTCTCCCCAAAGAGCCCGAGAATCCAGATTCTGCACCAACACCAGCCGGCTGACTGATTCCAGTACTGCTCGCCAAATGACGGGTTGCGCGTTTCGGTGTACCGGCGGTACTCTTTCCTATCCGTACAGGTGACGGTGTTATCGGAACACACTCGGCAAACAAAACACTCGCGGACTTGCGGGTATGTCACGCTGATCGATCCCCAGCAAGATCCGCCACACGAGAGCGGGCCGGCACCGATTGCAAATGCTGGACCGAGAATGCCGTTTAACCTAGTTTCAATACGAATCGCATTGTCGGGTTGCCAACCACCGCACATACCATACTCGTCACAGTCGTGATTAGGCTGGACGATTGGCGGTGGCCAAGGTTCCAGTCTCGGGCATGTAATGCAGGCCGGAACAGGTCCACTCGGCGGGTCTGGATTGCGTGTTGTCTTTAGTCCAAAGGGATCCAGAAGTCGTAACGCTTGGCTCTTGACATACCCATACAGATTCGCCCCATCCACATACCCCAAGGGATCCCGCCTCGTCCACCGCCCGAGGTCCGCCAGGTACGCCCGGTGCCGCACGTGCATGATCTTCGGGTTGGTCCCGTCGTGCTCGTAGCCGCAGTAGCCCTTGCGGAAACCTCCCACGAAGCCGGTCAGCGTGTCGTTCGGGCCGACGGCAAGTTTCCCCCATCCGACGGACTTGCCGAAGTTCGATGAGACGATGCTCACGTCGTCGTTGTCCACATCCCCGTCGAGGTCGAAGTCGCCCCGCACGTTGTACGCGCCGCTGGTCCAGGCGGTGATCTGCGCGATGTCGGGTGTGGCGACTACCCCGCCGTCGGCGTTGGTGTCGCCCGCCGGGATGCCGAAGGGCACGCCGTAGGCGCTGTACCGCACCTGCTCCATCTGCTTGCCCGTGCTGGTCAGGATCGCGACCACGTCACCCCTTCCGCCGAAGTAGTTCTGGCAATGGTAGGTCCGCTCCCCGCTGAACGAGGAGACGGAGTCGGCCCAGTACCCGGCGGTGTTCCGATCGCGCAGCACGAACGCGTCCAGCGGCAGCGAGGTCTGCGTCCCGTTCAACCCCGCCTGGTGGTTCACGAACAGTTCCTTCGCCTCCGCATCGCTGCCGCGGTACGAGGCGACCATTCTCCACGAACGGTCGTACACGAAGTAGAACCACGGGTCGGACCCGTCCACATCGTTGTCGGCGTCGTAGAGCCAAGCGATGCGGTGGTTCAGGCCGTTGTAGCGGAACTCCTCGACCAGATTGTTCGACTGGTCCCTGATCTTCCGGAGCCGCCCGAAGGCGTCGTACTCGAACTTGTACGTCTGCCCGTCGTTGGTCAGGTTGCCCACGGCGTCGTAGGTCAGCGCGTAGTTGTCGATGCCGGAGGTGGCGTCGGTGTTTCAGCCGGCCAAGTCGGTGACGGCGGCGCGTAGTGCGGTTGATACTGTGCCGCGATGGCTAATGAACGACTATGCAATGAGAAAAGAAGCAGCAAGAAGTACATGTAGATGATAACAGCATAGCATGCAGTTACTTCCTTTGTATCGGCGGAGTGTGATGACATAAGTGTTCTTCTGGTAAACAAAAATGGCGAAGCCATCAGCCAAATCACTGGCAGAGCGGACAGCAGCAGAAGGCCTTGCGATATCAGATCGCTATTGGTTGTCGGCAGCGTCCTCCAGATCAGGATTAATATGCAGGCAGCCGCCATCGCAGCAAGCAGTTTTCCGAGGACTTGCATGTTCATGGACATCGTGTATGAGTGGCGAGACCTGGATAGACGTTGTGATTGTCTGCTACGGACAAGAAAAGACAGGCAGCTCACGGCATCCCGTGTTGGTGCAGTGCGTCATCTTCCAGTTCATGCATGCGCAATATGATATCTTGGCCGTCTCTGCAGCAAATGCGAATGCCTCGGAACAGGTCTGGAAATCGATCATGGCTGCGATTGACCCTGCAAGGCCGCAGAGGGACGCGCACGCATAGGAAATGGGCCCCGCTGTTCCCGCTCCGCATGCGGCCAAGCAAAGCGCCGTGTACAAGCCAATGGGCGGAACATTGGAAGCCATGCAGCTATTAAACGCATTCAATGCATCGCTGAGTCTGGATTGGTACAGATCGTAGCAATATGTTGGATTGCTGCAATCAGGTGAGCCGGCAGACGTTATAGTCAAGTAACTAAAAAGTCCAGTTGACATTGGCAATGCGTCATCGTGCAAAGCCGAAGCATGCGCTGTGATTGCATGGCATTCGGGCGACACGGCGATGCTTGGGGTGCAGTTTCTTCCATCAGCCCAGCATATCCATCCCGACCGCCAGTCGTCGCCAAGCGCAGCGCGCATCCCTGTGGGGCACCGGCGGCCTCCGACGCAAAGTCCGCTAGCGTCGAGTTCAACAACAACTGACCCGTTCACATACCCATACAGATTCCCCCCATCCACATACCCCAGCGGGTCCCGCCGCGTCCACCGCCCGAGGTCGGCCAGGTACGCCCGGTGCCGCACGTGCATGATCTTGGGGTTGGTCCCGTCGTGCTCGTAGCCGCAGTAGCCCTTGCGGTGACCGCCGAGCACGCCGCTCAGCGACTGGGTCGGCCCCGTCGAGAGCGCGTTCCACCCCAGGCCGATGCCGAAGTTGCCCGAAGCGATCGTCACGTCGGCGTTGTCGACGTCGCCGTCGAGGTCGTAGTCACCGCGGACGGTGTAGGGCCCGCTGGTCCACGCCAGCATCTGCGTCACGTCCGGCGTGCCGACGATGCTGCCGTTGAAGTCCGTGTCGCCGGCGGGCATGCCGTGGGGCACGCCGTAGGCGCTGTACCGCACCTGCTGAGCGACCGAGCCGGAACTGGAGAGGATCGCGACCACGTCACCACGGCCTCCGAAGTAGTTCTGCACATAGTAGGCCCGGTTGTGCGATGAGCCGTCGGCGGCCTGCGCCCACAGCGCCGAGTTCTCCCGGTCCCGCAGGATCGTCGCGTCCAGAGGCAGCGAGGTCTGCGTCCCGTTCAGCCCCGCCTGGTGGTTGACGAACAGTTCCTTCGCCTCGGCATCGCTGCCGCGGTACGAGGCGACCATCCTCCACGACCTGTCGTACACGAAATAGAACCACGGGTCGGACCCGTCCACATCGTTGTCGGCGTCGGCGTCGTGCAGCCAGGCGATGCGGTGGTTCAGGCCGTTGTAGCGGAACTCCTCGACCAGATTGTTCGATTGATCCCTGATCTTCCGCAGCCGCCCGAAGGCGTCGTACTCGAACTTGTACGTCTGCCCGTCGTTGGTCAGGTTGCCCACGGCGTCGTAGGTCAGCGCATAGTTGTCGACGCCGGAGGTGTCCGTGTCCCTCCCCGTCAGCTCGTTGGCGAGGTTGTGGGTGCGGGTGTCGTCCAGCTCATCGGCGTCGGCCCAGTCGCCGTCGGCGTTCAGGTCCCGCTTGTACCGCGTCCAGTTCCCCAGCTGATCGAGGCCGGTGACGGTCCAGTCCTCGGTGCGGGTGGCGGAGGTGATGGCCGAGCCGCTCCAGGTGCCGCTGGCGGACTTGGTGACGCGGTTCAGCCCGTCGACCGTGACCGACGAGTCCCACCCGGGGTAGACCTGGTCGTCCCACAAGGTCAGGTTGCTGTTGCGGTCGAAGGTGTTGGCGATGTGGTAGAAGTCGACATCAGTGCTCAGGTCCTTCGTCCACTTGCTGGCGGTGACGCGCCCGAAGCGGTCCAGGTTGGCGTAGGCGCCGGTCGAGCCCGCGGGGTCGTACAGGCTCGTGAACACGCTCACCGGGTCGAGCCGCACGTTGGCGACCCGGCCCATGCCGAGGTACTCGTAGGAGGCCACCGTGGTGCCGCCCGCCTTGACCGCCGAGACGCGGCTGAGGGTGTCGTCGTGACGCCCGCTCGAACTGAGGTAGTCGTAGGTGACGCCCTGCTTGGAACTCTGGGCGCGGTACAGGTCCTGGGCGGTGACCCGCAGCGTCTGGCGGCCCGCGGCGGGCGCGGACTTGGCGTGGGTCAACTGCACGGACCAGTCGTCGCCGCCGGACGCGGCCACGGCGGAGTTCACATCCTGGAACAGCCCGGCGGGGTTGCCCCAGGCGTCGTAGGTGGACTTGACCTCGTCGACCACCGTGCCGCTGGTGGTCGCGTCGTACTGCGTGACGGTGGTGGGGCGGCCCAGGGTGTCGAAGGCGGTCTCGACGCGGCGGACGGCGCCGTCGAAGCCCGAGATGAGCGTGTCGACGGTGCGCGCGGTCTGGCGCCCGGCGTTGTCGAAGGTGCTGGTGAGGATGTTCCCGGCCTGGTCCTTGACGGCCTTCTGCTGGCCCAGCGCGTTGTAGGCGTAGAACACCTTGTCGGTGCCGCCGGCGGTGTCGGGGTAGGCGACCGAGGCGAGCAGGCGGTTGCTGGCGATGGACGAGTCCATCGTGCCCGAACCCTTGGTGACGCCGAAGGCGTACGTGGTGACCTGGTCGTTGGTGTCCTGCACGCCGTCGCCGTCGATGTCCACCCACATCTGCGTCTGCAGGCCCGAGGTGTAGGCGTAGCGGGTGTGGAGGTCGTCGTCGCCGTTCGCGCCGCTGGGCGTGCCGTTGACGTAGTTGGCGATCGAGGTGACGCGGCGGCCGGCGTGGTCGTAGACCGTGCGCGCGATCAGGCCCCGGGGGTCGGTCACGTCCTCGACGAGCCCCATGGCGTTGTACGAGGTGGAGGCGACGAGGACGGTGTCGGAGCGCGCGGGCGCGCTCAGCCCCGAGCGGTCGAGGTCGGAGCCGTTGTTGGTGCCGTACTGGGCGGTGTCGGTGGGGCGGTTGAGCGCGTCGTACCACATCGCCCTGATCTGCACCCGCCCGGTGACGTTCGCGGCGGTGACCTTCAGGTCGCTGGAGTCGCCGTTGGTGTCGAGGGCGCCGGTGGTCTGGCCCGAGCCGGAGTCGCGGTCGTTCCAGTTGCGGCTGACCGTGGCGCGGATGAGCGCGTTGCCCGTCGCGGCCTCGTAGCCGGTGACGGTCTCCTCCATCACGATGTCGCCGGCGACGCCCGAGGCGTCGGCGTAGGCGGAGTCGTTCGTGCTGGCGAGCGTGTAGGTGCGCGTGGCCCGCCCCAGGCGGTCGTACACGGTCTTGATGAGCTGCTCGCCTTGGCTCTTGATGACGCGGCCCATGCTGTCGAACCACGACTGAGAGACGAGGGTGTCGTCATCGGAACCGTCGGCGGGGTCGATCTTGTGCCGCACGGTCTTCCACGCACGCCCGCGCTCGTCGTAAAAGGTTTCAGAAAGCGCCAGCCGGTTGGTGGCGACGCTCGTGGGGTCGCTGGCGGCAGTCAGTCCCGAGGTGCTGCTGTACTGGCCCGAGGCGACGACGCGGCCCAGGTTGTCGTACTTCACCAGACTGTGCGGAGCGGTGGGGGATGCGGTCAGCACCACCCGGTGGCGAGCGTCATAGCTGTAGGTCGTCGTCCGCGGCGATCCGGAGCCCGCGGCGGCGTACTGGGTCCGGCTGGTCAACAGGCCGTCTCCGGCGTTGCCGCCGTCGTAGACCATGGCTTCAACGACCTCCATGTTGGAGGTGCCCACGCCGTCATCGGTGCCCACGCTGCGCGAGGTGACGCGCGAGCGAGCGTCGTACGCCACGGACTCGATGGTGCCGGTGGCGTCCACGGTCTTGGTGCGGCGGCCCGCGCCGTCGTAGGAGTACCGCACCGCGTCGTAGTGCGTGCCCTCGGTGCCGGCGCCGGACGAGGGGACGGAGAAGTACGTCCGGGTCTGCAGCACCTGCGTGCCGCTGTCGTCGTAGAGGTTGGTCACGAGCCTGCGGACGCCGCCGGTGTCGGCGTGCAGCGCGGAGATGGGGTCGGAACTGGTGTTGGCCACCCACGAGTTGATCGAGGTCGAGGTGCCCGCGGTGCTGATCGGCAGGATGCCCTGGGCCTCGACGCGCCCGGCGTGGTTGGACACGGTGTACGAGGCCGGGCCGTAGGAGGTGCCGCCCGACACCCGCGGCACCGAGACCGTCACCAGCCGCTGATCGGAGAGGCGGGTGTAGAAGTTCTTGCTGACGCGGCCGTCGGGGTGCGTGGTGGTGTCCAGGCGGCCCTGGGCGTCGTAGGTGTAGGTGGTCTTGAGGTGGCTCTCGGTGCCCGAGGACGCGAAGCCCGTCGGGATGGTCACCCCGGTCAGGTCGGCGTGCGCGGTGTCGGCGTCGACGATGCGCGTCACCACCTGGCCCAGGCTGTTGTAGCCGGTGAAGTCCACGTTCCCGTCGGCGCTCTTCGTGAGCTCCGCACGCCCGTCCGTTCGGTAGCTGGTCAGCGTGGAAGCGGGCTGGTTCTCGCCGTTGTTGGCGGTGGCGACGGCGGGCGCGACGGTCTCGATGATCTTCGGACGCAGCGCCGCATCGCCGGTGTGCATCGTGTAGATGTGCCGCGTGCGGTAGGAACCGGCGGGCCCGGAGCCGCCGGAGGCTTCGGTCGTGGTCGTCTGCGAGTACGCCCATCGATCGGAGACGAGCGGGCGGACCAGCCCGACGCTGCCGACGGTCACGGAGGCGCTGGTGTACTCGGTCGTCGCCGAGAGGTTGGCCGAGCCGCCGGTGCCCTTCTTCCACTTGTCGTGCGCCTTGAGACCTGTCAGGTCTCCCGAAGTGACCGGTCCCGAGACCTTCGTCAGGCCCAACGTGTCGCTCCGAATGAACGCCTCCGTGAAGATCGTTTTGTTGTTGTCGAACGCCGTCAGGTTGCTACGGGCACTGTGGTCGCTGATCACGCCGGAGGCGCTGCGGGTCACCGCGTCACCGGTGATCGCGGTCCCGAAAACCCCGCTGCCCCACAGGCCCAGCCCCGACGACGAGGTGTCCATCCGCGACAGCGGCTGGCCGGCCTTGTCGAAGTGCTGCTGGAACAGCGCCTTGGTCTCCGGCGGGTCGACCTCGGTCTTGAACGTGATGTCGGCGCTGTATCCGCTCGTGCTGCCCAGCGCCCCCTGCACGGGGTAGCTCAGCGCGTGCGTGCCGTTGCCCGTGCCCGAGCAGCCGCACTGGCCGTTGCCCCAGAAGCTCCGGATCCGCTGCGAGCTGTCGTACTCGAAGTACGACTCCGCGAAGGGCTTCAGGCTGCTCTCGGTCGCCGTCAGGAACGAATCGTTGAGCGTGGAATCGGTCCAGTCGTACGCGCGCGTCCCCTCGAAGTTGAGCACATACTGCAGCGAGTACGGGTGCCCGGGGTTCGTGGCGGCGTTGTAGGTGCCGGTCCAGTACCGGTAGTACTTCTGCGCCACCGACGAGATCCCGCTCGGCGACAGCGGCGTGGTGATTTTGACCGTTCGCAGGTTGCCCGCGTCGCCGTAGGTCGTCGCGCCGGTCTGGTAGTACGAGTACTCGACCCTGCCGACCTCGGCGACGCCGCCCGGGCTCGCCCACGTGCCGCTGGATTTGGTCTCGGCCTTGACCTGGGTCAGACGCACGACGCTGTCCAGCGTCGTGTAGGTGTACGAGTAGCGCCGGTCCGCGGCGTCGTACGCGAAGAGGATCCGGCCCGAGCCGTCGAACCCCGCCGAGACCGCCGCGCTGCCGGTGGCGCTGTCGCCGACGAACGCGGTGTTGCCCGCGGTGTCGATGGTCTTCCACAGCTGGCCCGCCGCGGCGCCCGCGTCGGCGTCGAACCCGAAGAACACCGCCCGGTTGCCCACCTGGTCGTACAGCGTGAAGGTGTCGGGCTCGCCGGACGTGCCAACCGGGGTGAACAAGACCCCCCCGGCCGCGCCGTTCACGCCCTTGAACGTGTTGAACGCCGTCCCCGACGTGCCCTGACGCTTGAACTCCACGTACCGGTCCGCCCCGTACACGAGGTACAGCACGTCGAGATCGTCCGAAGCACCCTCGGCGATCTTGATCTCGGGCTGCGACGACTGGAACCAGTTGCGACCCTGGTAGCCGTTGCTGTCGGAGTGGGTCTTGACCCACACCCCGCCGCCCTGATCGGTCGCCGTCCACTGCTGCGCGTTGTACGTCCGTCCCACCACCCAGGCGCCCATCCCCGGCGCCGGGAGAGCCAGGTCGGTCTCGGTGACCTCGTAAGTGCCGGTGACCAGGCTCACGGACCCGAGTCGCGCCGAGCCGTTCCAAGCCTCGCCGAACGGGTTGCCCGCGAGGGCCCAACCGAACGGCGCCGGCGCACGCGAGGTGCCGTCGAGGAACACGCCACGCTGCAGGTAGCTGGGCAACGCCCCCTGGACAGGCGTGGCGGAGGCCTCGTACTTCGTGAGGGTGGCGCTGTGCTCCTCGAGGATCTGCGATCCGCGAGCGGATCCCACGGAAAATGCCGCGAGCACGCCCAGAACGGCGTGGCGAACACAGAGGCGACGAGCGCCGGCGAGCTGGGTTGTCATGGAACGCTCCGGAACGGAGACCACCGGGAGAGAGGCCGATGCGTCCGAGAAACTAACCCATCACGGGCATCCACGCAAGCAGAACCATGAAAAATATATTCACGGAGTCTTCGCTCCTTCACACATCTACGCAAAGCAGTTCGCAGCACGGTCCAAACGTCTGTTGGAGATGGCGGTGGGGGACGAGCGTGAGGCTCGTTGCCGAACGGCCGTCGGGACATATGCCATTGACACCCAAGCGAGCCAACCTTGATGCCGGCGTGGAGAAGGTCCAAAGCCGTGGACGCCCCGCGGACGGGTCGCTTCTCGGAAGGGTCCACTGACCACCCCTTGGCAGGGGTGTTCGAGCGCGGCCAGTACATCCGCTCAGAGCATGGCCCGAACGCGAACCGGAGCAGGTGTATTCGTGCGCGGTCTTCAAGGTCACAGGACCACAACGGCGGGTTTGCAGAAGGAGAGCGCACGTGTGCCCGCCTCACTTCTCTCTGCTTTCAAGCCAACTTGGTAGCCTGTGACGCACTCCAACACGGACATCCACCATGAAGTCAGCCAAGACCAGCGCTTTCTTCGTGCTTGCATGCGGAGTTGCATGCGGGCCGACCTCACTCCTGAGCGTCGCTGCCCAGCCGCTCCAGGTAGCACCCGCTGAGATGCCGTCGGCAAGCACTCCTGCGCCGCGGCTTTCCGACGAGCAATGGCTCCGCACGCGGATCCCGGGCCAGATGGCACCCCGAGTGCGTGCCGTGCTTGTAGGCGTAGGAGAGTGCCCCGCGGCCCGCGAGCAGCAGTCAGGATCCGAGAGCGACCCGAACAAATCGGCGAAGCTCGGCGATTGGCCGTCGATCTCGAACGATGTCGAGTCCATGTACGAGTTTCTCACCGCACCCGGTGGCATCTGCTGCCCCGAGGACGTCGTGGTGCTCTGCAACCCTCCGGAGACAGCCGGCGCTCCGACAGAGCCGAAGAAATGGCGTGATCGTCGGTACGGGATCGACCCATCGCACAGTGTGCCGACGAGAAAGCATCTCGCAGCCGCGATCGAGGACGCGATCACCGCGCTGTCGGCGAATGAGGCCATGTCACCCGACGCCCCGTCCCAGCAACGCGACCCCGCGGACGGCCCGGGCCTGCTGCTTCTCTACTTCTGCTGCCACGGGGTTGTCGATCGAAGCGACGGGTTGACGAAGCTCGCCCTGGCGGATGCCAGCCTGCTCGAAGACGGGGAAGTCGATCCGGAATCGCTCACCAGCCCCGCGATGTTCCAGCCGGCTTTCTCGCCGGTCGCAGCACGTCGGATTCACTGCATCCAGATCATCGACGCGTGCCACGCCGAGGGCGCGAACGTGGTCTTCGGTAAGGACCCCGAGAGCATCGGCCGAGCGATCCTTGTCGCTTCGAGAGGCATGACGGAGGCCTTCACCGCCCCCGACGGACGGGAGCGCTCCAGGTTTACTTGGGCCTTGACCGAGCGACGGCATGCGCCCGATCCCAAAGGCGTCGGTTACACGACGTTCCCCGAGCTGCACCAGGCCGCCCAGAAGCGGCTGGAAGGTACGGGCGAGGTCGTGATTCCCGCCGGAAGCTGGCCTGGGGCGCTCCCCGAGTACGTCGCGTACTTCGAGCCAGATCGACTCGCGGAGATTCGAGCCACGGTTGAAGCAGAAGAGAAGCAGCGCGATCAACTGCTCGCGCAGATCGAAGCGTCGAGGGAACTAGCGGCCGAGCCTTGGATGGTGGCATGGCGCGAAGATGCAGTCCGTTTGGCGCAGCGCCGTGCCGCGTGGCCCTCTTCCGGCCCCGCACTCACCGCGGATGAGATTGATGCCTTGAACAAGCTCCAAGACGCGCTGGACTCACAAGTCGAGCCTTACCGTACCAACCGCTTCTCAGAGGCCGCCGACGCGTGGCGCTCGCTCAAGCCGGCCCGCGAACTGTGGGCGCAGAAGTTCAATTGGGCGAAGGCTCTCGAGACGGAGACGAAAGGGGGGCTTGCCAACGCGGTGAAGGAGATGGAGGGACTGCTCGCAATCGCTGGTGGACCCCAGGAGCAAGCCGAGGTCGAGACGGAGCTCAGTCGCCGACGCGAACAACTGCGGTCGCTCACGGTCCGAGAGCTGCTGGCCGTCGCCTCGCTTTCGCCGTCTGTACGTTCCGCCAAGCAGATTCGGGCGGGCATCGAGGCGATGCGGCAACTCGAACGCATGGACGTGCCGCCGTCAATCGCCTCTCCGGAGGCGCTGGTGCAGGCATCCCGCGCCGCGGATGAGCGGAGCCTGTGGCTGAGCGAGCAGGGCCGGATCAAGTGGCTGATGGATTCCGCGGACCGAACCCTTGCTCGACTGGGACCGGGGCCGCAGCGTGCTGGCGAGATGCCGTCTTTCGACGACGTCTCACACGCTCTCGTCGCATGGAGTGCGGCGAAAGCGATGAGAGAGAAGGATCAGCACCGGGACATTCTCGGCCTTCCCGCAGACAAGGTGGCTTCCATCGACGAGCGGATGGCGTCGCTGCAGCGTGAGCGTCAGGCGTGGGAGCAGCGGCTGCAGACGTGGATTGCAGAGGTGCAAGCCGCTGTGTCCGCAACGGATGCCGAATCGCTGCGTCGAGGCGCGGTTGCCGCAGCGGAGCTTCGCCGTTCGCAGTCAAACCCGGTCTCCGCAAGGCTGTCGATCGAGGAGCGGGACCTTCTCGAGAAGCTCTCGCCCGCGTCCGAAGCAGGGCCGATCACGTCGCAGGGATGCACGATCGCGGTCGACTGGCTTTGTGCTTCGCTGGAGGTGGAGTTTGAGAAGCGGTCGGACCTTCAGTCTATCGCCCGCGTCGAGGTCACAGGCCGAAAGGTTCAGCAGGCAGCGCCTCAGCTCACCAGCGTCGTAAAGGTGTTTGATCCCTCACAGCCGGGTGCTGCTGTGCGGGAGATCGGCCGCTTCCCAGTGGAATGGCGGGCGGCGTCGACCGCCGCGACGGTCGAGTTCAAGATCAAGCCCTTGGATCTCCCCGCGCTCCCCCAACCTGCCGCCATCGTGCGGGGTGGGAAGGTCGATGAGTTCCGGGACGCCACAGGCCGCTACGTATTGTCCGCCGAGATTTACTCGGTGGCCGACGCAAGCGCCCAGCCAGTGTTCCAGCGCCGCTTCGAGATCGAGATCAGGGTCACACGTCAACCCCGAAAGGTAAACCAATGAAGAAGCATGCGCAACACGCCAGTTCGGCTCGCACTCTGGTCATAGGAGCGATCCTCACAGCCGTTGCCTGTCTCGCGCAGGGATGTGCGAGCCTGCCTTCCGAGCGAGACGTAGAAGCGATGCTGGTGGCTCGCGACCTTGCCGTCTGCACAGGGCAGCAGCTCAAGCACATCCGCCCGTCGATTGAGGCGCTCCCACGCCCCGAAGCGCGCGCTGCGTTGGCCGCCGAAGCCGCTTCGATCGAGCAGGACTACATGCTGCTGCGGGAGCGAGCGATCCAGCGGCGTGACGCGCTCGTCAAGTCACTGCGCGCGGAAACCGCAAGCAATGCGAAGTCGGACTGGTGCGGACTCACGAGATCGCTCAATGCCTCCACGGGCGCGTTTCGAGCGCGAGTGATCAGCCTCAACACCCGCATCAACGAAGCCGCCAAAGTAGCCCACACCGACATCGCCAGCATCGTAGTCGCGGCAACGTCGGCCGCGCGGGCAATCTCACGGCTCATCGACGAGCTCGAGCAGGATGATTGGACAGAGCGAGTGAACGAGCGTCAGGAGCTTGCCCGACGACTTGAGACCCGGGTGATCTTCCCGGAATACTCTGAACTGCCAAGCATCTCCGGTGGCAGCTGTCCGGCTCTCGAGCCATAGGAAACTGGGCCGCGCTGACGCCCGAGGCCTGGGCGCACAGCGGACGACTCCGAGAAGACGAGCCTACGCCGAAGTGCCGGTTGTCATTGTCCTGTTCGTGTGGAGGCAAGCATGTCGAGTGAACCAACCAGCAGCCAACAGGACTGGATGAACGCACCGGCGGGGCGAGTGTTCCGGATCCTTCGGGACGCGGTGAAGCACCGACGCCCAACGGTGTTCCTCCTCGGGGCCGGTGTCTCCGCGGGCTCCGGCTTCCCTCTAGCCAGCCAGATAGGAAGCTATCTGGTGCAGGTACACGCCTGGGCACGGCTCAAGCGATTCGCACCCGTCCGCGACCTGGTCGACGAGATGAAGTGGCCCAGCAGGCACGACTTGCGACTGGAGATGCTGAGGCTGCTAGACTCACGCGACGGCGAGATTTCGCCACGGAGCACATGCACGCTCCGACGTCATGAGCCCTCATGGGAACGAATCGCATCACAAGACGCGATGATCTCCGAGATCATCCGGCTCTCGCCGAGCCTCGCCCGGTCCATGCAGGACGTACTCAATATCGATCCTGATCGTGGTCACTGGAAACGAGTCGAACTGGAGAAGCTGTACAAGGCGCAACTCGGCGCTCTGCAGGAGAAGTTCGCGGCAAGAATCCCGCCGTTCGTCGGTTATCGCTCACTCCTGTTCCACCTGTGCGACAACGACCAGAACCGGATCGATGCCTGCTTCGACCACTTCCGGAGGGACCGCGAGCCGACTACAACCCACCAGTTGCTGGTGTTTCTGTCGCGAGTCCTTGGCACGCGAGTCTTCCTGACCACGAACTTCGACACCATGGTCGAGGAGGCGCTGCAACTCGAGGGGCTCGTGCCGACAGTCTATGACCTGCAGGGACCCGCCGGCCTCCCATCTGCACAGATGCTCCTCTCTCAACCGGTCGCGGTCGTCAAACTCCACGGCGGGAGCCACCATCTCCGCACCGGGTTTGACCTCGACGAGCCGGTCGGGCCCGCCGTGTTGTCCACGTTCTACGAGTTCTACGACCGATTGGAAGACGAGTACGGCGCAGAACCTCTGACGGTGGTGATCGGCAACAGCGGCAGCGACCGGCGAATCATCGAGATCATCGCGTCCCAACTGAGGAGATGGCGCCGCGGAAAGCACGAGCGGGTTCTCTGGATCACCCGAGGGTTGCCCGCGCCGCAACTCCTGATCGACGCAGCGAACGGATGCCCTGAGCTTCGCGCCCCTGCGCAAGGGACGACAAGTGGATCGGGCTACCGCACCTTTCAGGAGGACATGGGAAAAGACCAGAAACCGGACCGCCGCGCCCTTCAGGTGTGTTCGTACCGCGATGCGCGACTGTTCTTTCTCGAGATGCACAACGGGCTCGCTGGACACTTCCCAACCGCTCGGTCCCAGTACCAGTGCATTCTCCCCAACCAGGAGTCGCCCGCTCCGAACGAAGTGAAGCAGCGGCTTGCCCTTCAAATGCACGACCGCAGAGTCGAGGGCATCACTGTCAAGGGTGCCGCGGACTACATCTGCGGCGAGTTGACCGCCGAGCCTGAAGGCAACGACGTGCCGACCCGCGTGCTGGGGCTGCGCGGCCCAGCCGATCCCTTCCTGTCAACGGTTGCCTCGAATCTGGCCGCGGCTCTCGAGCGGAAGGGCTTCGAGCTCGTCTGGATCGACCTGACCGAAGTAGGGTCCGTCTCCGCAGTGCTCGATGTGGTTTCGGAGAAGCTCTGCAAACTCGACGCCAGGCTGCAGGGCCTGCGACGTCCTTTATTCATGTCCGATCTGCTGCAAGCCTGGGCAACGATGCTCGACAAACAGGACCTCGACTCCCTCATTGAGCGCGACGTGCAGATCGCGGTGCAGTGGCTGCGGCACGCGCTCCGGCGCGATCGCTACTGCCTCGTGATCGACTCGATCCACGAGTTCCCGAACTGCCATCCCGCGGATGTCGGGCATCGACCAGCGACCGTCAAGGCCCCGGGTCGTCCTGACACGCCGGAGCCGCTTGAACGTTGGAGGGACGCCCAGCGTGCTTACCTCGTGAAGGTCCTTCAGCGTCTGTCGGAACACGCCCACTTGCTCGGCGACTCGGTCGTTGTGCTGGTGGAAGCGGAGACCGAGTCGGATTCGCCGAGCGTGCATCAGCATGTGTTCGGAGAACCCCGATCAGGGTGCCTTCAGGCGGGAGTGAGCTGTGATGCCGAAGCGACAGAGACCCCGAGCGCAGAGGGAGAATCCCTTCGTGCGCCGCTCGAACTGTCCGCCTGCTGTAATCGGCGGGCCCGCAGCGAGGTGTTTCTCACGCGTGCAGTGACTGAGTTCAGGGCGCTGGTGGGAATGTCATGGTCGTGGCGAGAACCCACTGGGTTGAGCGGGGCGGTGCAAGCAATCGAACAAGCGCTGAGCAACCACGAGGAGCATGCAAGCAGGGGCGACCGACCCTCGAATGAGCGTGAACAAGTGCTGAAGGCCCTTCGTGGCTATGCGGCGACGTCGCGTGGTAGCGGCGTGGCTCTAGAGAGGCGTGAGGGCGGATATCATCACATGGCTCGCGGCGTGCGAGACGAGATGTACAAGCAACGGCGGTGGATGAGGGACAGCGAAAGGGACAAGGCGCAGAACTCGCTCTTGGCCGTGATGCTGATGCATCACGTGCACGCGTTCGTCTGCTGCGATGAGCTCTACGATCGCTCCCGAGATGCGCGAGCGCTCTCCGAGTACATCTTCCAGCGGGTGGCGTCGATTCAGTGCGCGGCTCAGGCCGAGAAATGGGGTCTTGCGGTCGGCTGGATCGAGCGATTGGCGGCGACACTCACACGCGAGCGAAGCGCTCTCCTGGCCCACGCCCGCTTGCCGACGCTGCTGGTGCAACTGCGCGACGCCATTGTCGCGATCGAGCGAGCGATCGGGCGGGCTGCCGCTGCTTGTGAGGCCGAGTTAGCCCGCCGCGCCCTTGAGCCTCTGCACGCGATCCTCGACGTGTTGGCGAACGTGCTTGAGAACTCGGGCCACCCCCATCAGGCGCTCCAGTGCCGGTACGCGATTGCCCACAGCCAGGCGGCCTCCGGTGGAGGGCACCCGCCCGAGGACTTCGCGCTGAACTTGTCAGCACCGTCGTCGGACCCAGAAGAGCGCGCGTCAGGTGTCTATCTTCTCGACGAGATGCGCACATACATGAATCCCCTCGTTTACACGAAGACATCGCTAAAAGTGATATCCCGACTCGGGGTCGCTCCGACGACCAAGCAGGTTGAGAGAGTGCTGATGCCCAACCTGCAATGGCCCGCGTCGTACGCCGGGCGCCGTTCGCGGGTGAGGCGCTCGGCCTCTGCCCGTCGCCAGGCGCGGATCCTCTCGTGGTGGCCGGAGAGCAGCGGCTCCGGGGCCAGGAGGGTGCGCACGGAACGTATACGCCGGTGCAGGGCCTGGGGTTGAGTCAGTTCGCGGCGGCGGCCAGGGCGGGGTCCTGGTCCACCGCGGTGGACGGC
>JAFLCM010000008.1:0-2840 GCA_017303565.1 Planctomycetota bacterium | reverse complement strand
AGTACTCCGTCAGACTGCTCGCACCAAGCTCCAGAGTCAGTACAGTTCGGTCCCAGTGCAAATGCGGGAGTATCGGGAAGCCATCACCAACGCGGCAAAGGTCGAGAATCGGCGACGAGAGATTGACATGCTGCGCCGCGGCGTCACGATCGTTCCGTGGGTCTCGACGATCGTGCTCCATGTGCATCCCATGCCCCCGATGGTGGGCGTCGATGAGAGCAAGAACCCTTCCGAGGCAGAGCGGAAGATCTCAGAGTGCTTGTCGACAATCAAAGGCCGATTTGAGCACATCGAGCGGTTGTGCGGCAAGCATCCGCTTCCGTCAGAAGGAAGCGCGCTCGTAGACAATGAACTTCCCGAAGAGGGCGAACCCGTCAAGCGTGTCGGTCAGGACTGCAGAAGGTACGAGTGCTATCGCCTTTGCCAAGCTGGCCAGATCCGGGGAGCAACGGCCATGAGAGAGCTGCTCGAGGCGCCAGGTGGCGCCAAAGCAACTGTCCTCTTGTCTCGGCAGTTCGCGCAGAGCTGGGAAGCCGTGACCGGCAGGTTCGAAGAGGCCGAAGCCGTGCTGAACCGAAGGGGAGCAGATGAAGCCGATGCCCAGGCGCTCGCGGTCACCCGTGCGTTGTGGGCGGAGAGCTTTGTGCGGCAGGGTGAGCTGCGCGTGACCGAGCTCGCGTGGTTCGACTACGCCCTTCGCATCAAGCGCCGACAAGACTCGATTACACTAGGGCAGGCTCGAGACGATTGCAACCGACAGTGCCGGGCGCTTCTCGGAAAGGCGAGCGCGCTGCTCGCTCCCCTGGCGAAGCAGCTGCGCCTCGGGCGCTTCGAGAATCGGTGGTCTTCGTTCTACCAGATGGTTCTCTGCCGTCACCACCTGCTGCAGGCCCGGCTCAACGCCTCGGCCTCTGGCCCACAGTGGCGAACGGAGGGGCTTCTGTTCGACGCGGCCAGACCGCTCATCGGAGCACTGACCAACACCGGCGTGTACACCGATCGCCACATGCTGCTCAGATGGTGGTGGCTGGCATGGAAGACAGGGTGCGGTGAGATCTTGCGGAGCCGCGGAACCATCGAGCGGGATGTGAAGGAGTTCATCGCTGACACCCGTGCGCGACTCGGGGTGAACTGGGGAAGTGAACAATCAGTCGGCGGCCGCACAGATACACGGCGCTCAACGTCGGCCTCTGGCGCTGGGCCCACCTGATCAATCGGCGTGCGAGTACGTCCGCTGGCCGTCCATCTGAAGGGAGCTGCGACGATGCTTCCATCCCCCGGCGAGGTCGGCATGCGCAGACCGCGCAGGGAACGCCCCTCTCTAGCCCATCGCCCGTGCCGTTGGCAGCACCGGCGGGGGGAGGCCGAGTACCCCCAAACGCCGGGAGAGAAAGCGGATCTGACGTGTTCTCGCATCCTCGGCCGTCGTGGAGGCGACACCCAACCCGACAAGTTGAAGTCCGATCAACTCGTTCCAACCCGCGCCCCCGCGAGGGGGCGACGACTCAGCAGCGGCCCCGCGTCGATGTCCTCCTCGTTTCAACCCGCGCCCCTGTGAGGGGGCGACCGTAACGTCCAATCCCCGACCGCAGCACCGAGAGGTTTCAACCCGCGCCCCTGTGATGGGGCGACAGAGATCCCTGCCACAAAGCTCTCGCGACTTGCCGTTTCAACCCGCGCCCCTGTGAGGGGGCGACCTTCTCACCCCCAAGTCTTTTCAGCATGGAAGCGTTTCAACCCGCGCCCCTGTGAGGGGGCGACGCCCGCGAGCAGCAGCCCGCTGTCCATCAGCGCGGTTTCAATCCGCGCCCCTGTGAGGGGGCGACATGGCGTGGTCTCTGGGGTGAGGGTGACGTCGTAGTTTCAATCCGCGCCCCTGTGAGGGGGCGACGAGAGCGTGACCGCCCTGCCCGGCCCGAGGGCCGTGTTTCAATCCGCGCCCCTGTGAGGGGGCGACGGTGCTGGCGGCGTCGTGGGTGCTGGGGTAACGTCGTTTCAATCCGCGCCCCTGTGAGGGGGCGACCAGTACGCCAACCCGCAGCACGAGCCGCTCAAGGTTTCAATCCGCGCCCCTGTGAGGGGGCGACCACGCTGGACTTGCCGACGCCCGACCTGTACGGGTTTCAATCCGCGCCCCTGTGAGGGGGCGACAACATCACCCCCGAGCAGCGGACGCAGCTCAAGGTTTCAATCCGCGCCCCTGTGAGGGGGCGACTGGCTGGAGGGACATTTCTACGTCTGGCGCGAGCGTTTCAATCCGCGCCCCTGTGAGGGGGCGACCGCCTCGAAGTTCGTAGTTGGCGGAGTTGTTGTAGTTTCAATCCGCGCCCCTGTGAGGGGGCGACCTGTTTTCCCGAGGGGAATCAGCCATCACACCGTTTCAATCCGCGTCCCTGTGAGGGGGCGACGCGAACGGTTCGCGCTTCATGGCGAGCGACTTGTTGTTTCAATCCGCGCCCCTGTGAGGGGGCGACTGATGTCGATGTCGCAGGCTGGCGTGGTGATCTGTTTCAATCCGCGCCCCTGTGAGGGGGCGACAAGGCGTCGCCCAGGTTGAGCTCGACGGTCACGCCGTTTCAATCCGCGCCCCTGTGAGGGGGCGACTGTCGGCCAACCACACGATCAGGGCAGCCCACCCGTTTCAATCCGCGCCCCTGTGAGGGGGCGACGTCTCTCCCCATTCGTCCGTGTGTGACCAAGTGGTTTCAATCCGCGCCCCTGTGAGGGGGCGACCCCGGCAGGCGGCGTTCATTCAGGCGACTGAGCGGTTTCAATCCGCGCCCCTGTGAGGGGGCGACCGGAGGCGTTGAGGAAGATCGCAGACATGAAACGTTTCAATC
>JAFLCM010000079.1 GCA_017303565.1 Planctomycetota bacterium | reverse complement strand
GAGATCGTGCCCACCGAGTACCCGACGACCGAGCCGACCGTGCCGTTGTTGGTCACGCCCGTGCCCACCGAATCGCCGAAGGGCGACGAGCCGCTGCTGGAACCGATGCCCGAAACCACCACGTCGGGGCCGGTGGACTGGGACGGGGGCGGGCTCGGCGGCACCGCCACCGCGGCCGCGCACAGCCCGGCGACGCCCAGCACGCTCACGACCCGGCGAATGTTCTGCTTCAACATCGGTCCTCTCTTTTCGCTTCGATGCGCCCGGCACGCGCCGGGCACGACTCATCCCGCCAGCCAACGGGACACGTGGATAACCCGGTGTCCGCGACACCGGTCCCCCAACTCTCTCCCCAAACCCATCATCGGACAAGCCCGGACGAAAAAAAGCCAAACCCGCGCCTTTCCGCCCCGGGCTATCGGACGCCCCGGTGCCGTCGCGTCCCGGCTACCCCGCCGGGTACACCGCCGGTCCCCGGCGGGTCATTCCGAAAAAGAAAGCCGCCCGACCTTCGGCCGGGCGGCAGGAACTCACCTCGTTTCCAACCTCACGCCCCGCAGCCGAACGCGCCCAGGATCAGCGCCAGGTCCGCCGTGTTGACGTTCCCGTCGCCATCGAGGTCGCCGCTCGTGCCCGGCGTCACCGCCGTTCCGAACGCGCCCAGGAACACCGCCAGGTCGCCCGTGTTGGTCGCCCCGTCGTTGTTCAGATCACCCACGCACGCCGGGGGGGGCGTCAGGAACGACCACGGCCCACCGAACGCCGCCTTGCTCCCGCCCTGGTTCAGCGCCGTCACGTTCCAGTAGTACGTCCGCCCGGCCACCAGCGACCCGTTGGGTACCGGGAACGACAGCGCCGCGACGCTCCCGCCCGCCACCGGGTCGGTCAGACCCGGGTCGTTCGCCACCGTCACGGTGTACGACTCCGCGTTCCCGCTCTCGCTCCACGTCAGCGTCGGCGTCAGACCCGGCGCCGTCGCGCCGTTCTGCGGCGACACCAGCGAGAACCGCTCCGGCGTCGGCACCGTCGGCACCAGCACGTTCTCGACCGTCACCGAAGAGCCGCTGCGGAACATCCCGAGCGTCGCCGTCCCCGTCCGCGGCGCCGCGTTGGCGTCGAAGCGGAACGAGTACATCGTCGACCAGCGGATCGCGTTGGCGTTGCTGTTCTGCGCGAACGTCTGCGTCGCCCACGTCGCCGCGCCGCCGCCGGTGGTCAGCGGCCAGTCCGTCCCGCTATACGGCTCGCCCGAGTGGTAGTCCACGTCGTTGAAATCGACGTTCGACATCGACACTCCACCGCTCACCGGCACGCTGAACGACCGCACCGAGTTGTGGTTGTTCATGTTGAACACGTTGTACTCGTAGTGCCACGTCGTCGGCCCCGTCTGCGTCACGCGGTACCCCAGGATCAGCCGCCCGTCGCTCAAACCCGAGGGGTCGATGTTCACCAGCGTCACCTGGTTGTCGTACTTCTCCTTCCAGCCCACGATCGCCGGGCGCAGCGCCTCGGTCGAGCCGGTCATGCTGATGGTCGTCCCGCTCGAAGTGCCGATGCGGTACGAGTAGTTGTTGTACCGGTTCGCCGCCGGCTCATCCGTGCAGATATACACCACCTCGACGACGTAGTTCGCGCCCGCGATCAGGTCCGCGGTCTTCACCTGCGTCCTCTTGTAGATCGCGTCGCCGGTCGCTCCCGCGCCCAGGACGTACGGGTACGGGTACGCGCCCGTCCACGGGTTCACCTCGGACCGAGGCCCCAGGCTCGACTGCGACCCGTTCAGCCCCGCGCCGTACGTGTCGGTCGCGAACCGCCCCAGCCACTGGCACCCGCTCCCGCCGCCCAGCGCGCCCGCGGGGTTCGTGAGCTGCGAGCAGTTCGCAGCGTCCGCCGCGCAGAAACTGTGCTTCAGCCAGTTCAACCCGATCTGATCAAACTGCCCCGCGCCGTTCACGATGCGGTAGCGGTAGATCTGCGTCCCGATCAACGGGTGCGCGTTCGTCCCGCTCGTCCAGATCGCGTCCGCCGTCCCGATGTTGCACGAGATCGTCCCCACCGAGTACGCCACCACGCTCCCCACCGACCCGTTGGTCGTCACCCCGCCCGTCGTCGAATCACCGAAAGGCGACGAACCGCTGCTCGAACCGATCCCCGACGCCACCACGTCCGGCCCGGTCGAGATCGACGGCGCCGGCGTCGGCGGCACCGCCACCGCGGAACCCGCCGCCATCACCACCCCGCACGCCAACAGAACCGCACGCGTCATCATCGACATCGATCGCCTTTCGCTCAGGGACTCGTCACTCCCCCGCGCCGCACCGTCGGCGGCCTCCCAGGGAACTCAACTCTTGCCCACTCCCGGCCACCCGGCAAGCGCCAAACAAAACAAAAAGGCCCGATCCTCAGGGAGGACCGGGCCTGTTTCAATCCCCTTCACCCGGCCGGGCGTTCACCCGACCGGAACCACACCACACGGGCATCACACGCCGCAGCCGAAACCGCCCAGGAACAGCGCCAGGTCGGCGGTGTTCACGTTCCCGTCACCGTTCAGGTCCGCGCCGGTCCCCGGGGTCACCGAGGTGCCGAACGCGCCCAGGAACAGCGCCAGGTCCGCCGTGTTGGTCGCGTTGTCGCCGTTCAGGTCGCCCACGCACACCGGGGGCGGCGTGAAGAACTGCGAACGCACCGGGCTGGAGCCGGTCGTCCCGAAGGCGTTGTTCGCCGTCACGCCCCACCAGTACTCGGTGTTCGCGGCCAGCGCGCCCGAGTTGATGGTCCAGGTGGTCGTCGCGACGTTCGCCGTCGCCACGATGTTCGACAGACCGGGGTCGGTCGCCACCGTGATGTCGTACGAGTCGGCGTTGCTCGAGTCGGTCCACTCGAAGGTCGGCGTGAGGTTCGCCACGGTCTCCCCGTCACCGGGGACCCGCAGCGTGAACGCGCCGGGGGTGGGCGGCGGGGGCACCGAGGGCACCTGCACCGCGTTCACCGCCACGGTCGAGCCGTCGCGGAACATGCCGAGCGTGATCGTGCCGGTGGTCGGCGCCGAGTTGGCGTCGAACCGGAACGAGTACATGGTCGACCAGCGAAGGGCGTTGGCGTTGTTGTTCTGCGCGAAGGTGTCGGTCGACCACGCGCCGGCGCCGCCGCCGCTCACGAACGCCCAGTCGGTCAGGCTGTAGGGCTCGCCAGAGTGGTAGTCGACGTCGTTGAAGTCCACGTTGCTGAGCTGAAGCGCCGTATCCATCGGCACGCTGAACGACCGCACCGAGTTGTGGTTGTTCATGTTGAACAGGTTGTACTCGTAGTGCCAGGTGGTCGGCCCGGTCTGGGTCACCTTGTAGCCCAGCACCAGCCGCCCGTCGCTCGCGCCCGAGGGGTCGATGTTCACGATGGTCACGCCGGACTCGAACTTCTCCTTCCAGCCCACGATCGCCGGGCGCAGGGCCTCGGTCGAGTTGGCCATGGTGAAGTTCGTGCCCGAGAGCGTCGCCTGGCGGTACGAGTAGTTGTTGTACCGGTTGGCCGCCGGCTCATCGGTGCAGATGTACACCGCCTCGAACAGCCAGTTGTTGCCCGCGGGCGTCAGTTCCGCGGTCTTCACCTGCGTCCGCTTGAAGATCGCGTCGCCCGTTGCGCCCGGCTGCAGCAGGTACGGGTACGGGTACGCGCCGGTCCAGGGATTGACCTCCGAACGAGGGCCCAGGTTCGACTGCTGACCGTTGAGGCCGGCCGAGTACGTATCCGTGCTGAACGGCCCGAGCCAGTCGCAAGAGCCGTTCGGGACGAGCGTCCCCACCGGGTTCGTGAGCTGCGTGCAGTTCACCGCGTCGAGCGCACAGAACCCGTGCTTCAGCCAGTTCATGCCCACCTGCTCGAACTGTCCCGCCCCGTTCACCACCTGGTACCGGTACATCTGCGTCCCGATCACCGGGTGACGGTTGGGCTGGGCGCCGGTGTCGATCCAGATCGCGTCCACGTTGCCGAGGTTGCACGAGATCGTCGCGATGCTGTACGCCGTGATCGCGCCCACCGTCCCGTTGTTCGCCACCGCCGTCGACGGCGTCTCGCCGAACGGCGCCACGCCCGTGCTCCCGAACCCGATGCCCGAAACCACCACGTCGGGGCCGGACGACGGCGCGGGCGGCGGCACCGGCGGGATGCCCATCGCAACGCCCGCCAACGCCGACACCGCTCCCGCAATCAGAACGATCTTCTTCATGTCTGCAGACTCCCTTTCGGGGACGCTTCGACCCGCGCACGGGTCGCCTCTCAGATCCGGTCGTCCGCAACGGCGCGAACAACCTCCCGCGCCCGGACCAGCCAGCCGCGCGCTGCGTTCATCCTAACCCAAGGAAAACCCCAGAACCCACCCGCTCCCCCGAATACCCGACAAAATTCGGCCACATCCCCCACCAACGACCCGGGGATGGCTGTCAAGGCGCGGGCGAGGGCGTCGGCACCGTCCCCACACACCCGTAGACCGAGAACATGATCGTCAGGTCCGCAAGGTTCACTTGTCCGTCCCCCGACACATCCCCCGTCGCGCCGGGCAGCGTCGGCTGACCCAGGCTCCCAAGGAGCCTCGTCAGGTCCTTCACGTTTACCACGCCGTCGGCGTTCAGGTCCGCCACGCAGATCGCCTCGGTCCTGCGGTACGCAAGCCCCAACCGAGTGTTCCACACCGCCGCCGTCGAGCCCATCGCGGTCGCCGCGCCCGTGTGCGGGTTGATCGAGATCACCCGCCGCCCAACGGTATCGATGGTGGTGAGAACCCCCGCGTCGTCGCTCCACGACAGCCCGGCGCACTGCGCCAGGCCCAGCCCGAGGTTCCCCACCACGATCTGCTCGCCGGTCAGCCGGTTGAAAACCACCAGCCGCGTCCCGCCCGGAGCGTTGTCGATCCCGAGGAGCTGGTTCGTGTACGTGACGATCGCCACAGCGTTGATGTTTCCCCCGAACGCCCCGCCCACCGCCGACGCGGTCCCGAGCGTCGGGTCGATCCGGTAGATCTGGCCGGTCGCGTTCGCCACGCCGAAGAACCGGTCCAGCCGCGCGTCGTACGTCACCGCGGTCACCGCCGCCGATGCGCCCGAGATCGTCGGCCCCGGCGTCGCCACCCCCGTCGAGGGCGCCAGAGCCGTCAGCCGCCCCCACTGGTCGAGCGCGTAGAACCGGTCGTCCGCCGTGCGGTACGCCAGGCCGATCGGACCCGCCATCGGCGCCGACAGCCTGCTGAACACGCCCGTGTCACGCCGCACCGTCCCGAAGTTGTTCGCCGCGTCCCCGATCGCGAACAGAGGGCCCCCCGGCGCCCCCGTCGCGCCGCTGCCGCACACGCCCCGCGGCGAAGCCAAAGCCGCCTGCAGGCCCGCGCACTGAGTCGCCGTCCCGAAGTTCGCCCCGCCCGACGAGTTGCACGACCCGCTCGTGTGGATCCCGATCGCCGCGCCCGTCGACTCGAGGATGATCGGCCCGCCCGAGTTCCCGCCCGTCGAGTCGCACCCGTGCGAGATCGCGCTCCCCGACAGCGAGATGTACGGCCCCGTCCCCGTCTTCTGCACCGCGTTCCAGGTCAGGGGCGTCGGCGAAGAGACCAGCCCGTTGCCCGTCATCCGAATCGTCGCGTTCGCCTGCGGCGCCGCCGCGCTCGCCAGCGTGAACGCCTGGCCCTGCGCCTGGAACGCCGTCAGCCCCGTGTTCGAGTTCGGGAAGCAACCGAAGTACGCCCAGTCGCTCCCCAGCCCCGCCGACTGGAACTGCACGCTCGTCGGGTCGACCACGTACTGGTGCTGCGGCGCCGGGAACACCGGCGTCCCGTCCGCCAGCGACAGCGGCACGTTGAACTGCGCCACCGTCCCCGCCACCACGTTGCAGTGACCCGCCGACAGCATCGTCCGGTTCGCGTCCGCGATCAGCCAGCCGGTGCACGTCAGCGGCATCAGCCGCGCCACCCGGGGATCACTCGACAGCACGCGGTCGTCGCTCGTGCCGCAGATCGTCCGTTCGCCCGCGGCGCTCTCGCCCGCCACCACCCGCGACACCGCCACCCGCGCCGAACCCTCGCCCGGGTACGCCACCAGGTCGATCCGCACCCGGTCCCCGTTGAAGTACGCCGACGTGAATCCCCACTGGGCCACGTGCTCGGCGTTCAGCGCCTGCACCGCTCCGTCCGACGCCGTGATGAACATCCACGCCCCGCGCCCGCCCTCGATCCGCCCCGGCAGGTCGGCCACGTCAAAGTTCAGCCGCACCCACGCCGCCCCCGGCGCCACCATCTCGCGCGAGAACACCACCTCCGCAGCGCCCGCGTCGCGACCGACCGCCGCCCGCGGGCCGGAGTCGAACGACACCGACCGCAGCGACCACGACGGCTCGGTCGGCGCGTCCGGCTCACCCCCGCTCAGTGCGGGCGATCCGGACAAGCAGAACACCGCCGCGCTCAACAGCGCTCTCAGACGCACAACGTGGTGCAACCTCGCCGCCTCCATTCAGGGACCGGGCGGGAAAAACCCGCACGCCCCGACGTTCTCTCTCTCCGCCGCACCGATGAGTCGGACCCGTCCGAAGTCCGCGGCGCGACCGAAAATGTAGCAGCACCTTCGAGCGGCCCCAACCGAAAGGTCCACAATTCCGGGCAAAACCGGACCTGCACTTTCGCAGCATGGCGAAGTCGCGCCCGCCGCGCTCCCAAACGCCGAAATCAGGCTCGCATCAGCCGATCCGTGTTCTTATCGGCCCCAGCGCACTCCGTCGCCCCGCGTTTCCGCTCACGCCGCCCGGTGTGCCGCCTCGCCCGCCACTGGTTTCCCCTCGATGCTCACCCCCAGGAGCGCCATCGGCCCGTGCGGCTTCTTCGCCTCCTCCTTCAGCCGCTCCGCCGCACGCGGGTTCGCATACGTGTTGAACACCATCGCCTTCACCGTGGCGAACAGACCCCCGAACGACGCGAACGTGTGGTTCACCGCGCTCGCCTCATACCCCGAGTGAACCATGCACTGCTGGCACTTGGGGTTCCCGCTCGCCCGCCCGTAGTTCTCCCACTTCGTCGTCGCGATCAGTTCCTTGAACGAGTCCGCGTACCCGTCCTGCAAGAGGTAGCACGGCTTCTGCCACCCGAAAATGTTGTACGTCGGCATGCCCCACGGCGTGCACTCGTACTCACGCTTGCCCATCAGGTACTCGAGGAACAGCGGCGACTGGTTGAACTTCCACCGCTTCTTGCGGTTGCTCGCGATCATCTCGAACAGTTCGTTCGTCTTCTTCCGCTCGGCGAGGAAGTGCCGCTGGTCCGGCGCCTTCGGGTATGCGTACCCCGGCGAGACCATCATGCCTTCCACCCCCAGGTCCATCATCTCGTCGAAGAACGCCCGCACCGAGTTCGGGTCCGCACCGTCAAAGAGCGTCGTGTTCGTCGTCACCCGGAAACCCATCTTCACCGCCAGCGCGATCCCCTCCCGCGCCGTCTTGTACGTCCCCTCCCGGCACACCGCGAAATCGTGGTGCTCTTCCTGCCCGTCCATGTGAACGCTGAACGTCAGGTACTTCGACGGCGTGAACACCCCCTCCTCCAGCCGCTGCTTGAGCAGCAGCGCGTTCGTGCACAAATAGATGTACTTCCGCCGCGCCACCAGCGACTTCACGATCTCCCCGATCTTCGGGTGCAGCAGCGGCTCCCCGCCCGGGATGGACACCATCGGCGCCCCGCACTCCTCGACCGCCCTCACGCACTCGTCGACGCTCAACTCCCGCTTGAGGATGTGGGCCGGGTACTGGATCTTCCCGCACCCCGCGCACGCCAGATTGCACCGCAAGAGCGGCTCCAGCATCAGGACCAGCGGGTAGTGCTTGTTCCCGCGCAGCCGCTGCCCCAGCACATACGTCGCGACGGTCCACATCTGGCTGATCGGAACGGGCATCGAAACTCCTGACAAAGTTCACCGGGCTGGAAACGCAGAGTCTTCCGGCGCAAAGCACGGCCCCGGGACACCGGGGCCTTCACCGCCGAGATGTATAGTAGATGCCAACCGCGCCGCGGGGGCCGCCTCCCCCCTCGCGAGCTCGAACCTCCATGCGCCTGCTCGCCCTCATCCCCCCCGGCACCAACAGCCGCTGCCAGTACCTCGAACTGCTCCGCGGCGCCCAACTCGCCGGGCACCAGGTCTTCTTCGAGGAAGTCACCCTCTTCCTCGTCGAGCACCAGCGCCGCCAGGCCGCCAAAGTCGCACCCCAGGTTCTCAACGATTTCCGCAACGCCTACGCCCGCTACCTCGAATCCGTCGCCCGCGCCCGCAAGGCCGACGCGCTCTTCACCATCTGGCTCGACCCGCTGACGCTCCTCCCCTGGGTCGAGGCCGGGACTGGTGCCCAGCGCCGCCCCGCCTCGTTCCTCGAAGTCCTGAACCTCCCCTGCTATCACTGGTGGCTCGACGCCCCCTTCTGGGCCTACGAGGGCCGCGCCGTCGACCTCCTCGCCTCCGGCCGCTGCCGCCCAGCCCTGCACCGCCACATCATCAACAACCCCGGCACCGCCGAGGAGATGCGCCGCGTCCTCGCCCTCGAGCGCGTCATCGCCCAACCCTACGGCGTCGACACCGCCACCTTCCGCCCCTGGCCCGTCGAACCCGAGTTCGACCTCACCATCAACGCCGGCCCCGGCGACGCCCCGCCCACGCCGCTGATGCTCGAGCAACTCCGCAAGGACGACCCCGACACCGCCGCCGTCCGCCGCGACCAGGCCCACCGCGCCCGCCCCGCCCTCGTCAGCACGCTCCGCGCCACCCGCCTCGCCGAT
>JAFLCM010000078.1 GCA_017303565.1 Planctomycetota bacterium | reverse complement strand
GACACACCCCCACGCCACATCTCCATCATCCGCGCCCACCTCGAAGAAGACGCCGGGAAACTCCTCCACGAGTGGCCCGGCGGCCGTCCCATCGACTTCTCCATCGCCGACTACAACCGCGCCGGGACGCCGCTGCTCGAGATCGTCACCGCCCCCGACTTCCAGTCCGCCGACGAGGTGGTCGCCTTCGCACAGATGCTCCGCAACACCTGCCGGTTCCTCGGCGTCACCGAGGGGATCATGCAGAAGGGGCACATGCGCTTCGAGCCCAACATCAACCTCGAACTCACCCTCGCCGACGGGCGCCTCGTCCGCACCCCCGTCGTCGAAGTGAAGAACCTCAACTCCTTCCGCTCGCTCAAGGGAGCCATCGAGTACGAGGCCCGCGAACAGCCCGAGCGCTGGAAGCGCGACGGGCGCGAGATGGGGCGCGGCGCCAAGAGCACCCGCGGCTGGGACGACTACCGCCTCGAGACCTTCCTCCAGCGCGAGAAAGAAGACGCTCACGACTACCGCTACTTCCCCGACCCCGACCTGCCCGCCATCTCCCTCGACCCCGCCTGGATCGAGAACCTCCGCGCCACCCTGCCCGAGGCACCCCACGCCCGCGCCGCCCGCTTCGAACGCGACTACGACCTGAAGCCCAAGGAGTCCCGCGCCCTCACCGAGGAGCGCGACACCTGCCTGTTCTTCGAGAAGGCCGTCGACCACGCCTGCACCCTGGGCGTCCCCGCCCCCGCCGCGGGGCGCGCCGCCGCCAACCTCGTTCTCCAGAACGCCATGAAGCGCGCCAACGAGCGCGCGGTCTTCGTCCACGAACTCGGCATCCGCCCCGACCAGGTCGCCGGCCTCATCGCGCTCCGCGAAGCCGGCGACATCGGTTCCAACGCCGCCGATGAACTCTTCGGCCTCATGTGCGAGGACCCCTCGGAGCCGCGCGCCCTCGCGCAGGCCCGCGGCCTGCTCCAGGAAAAGGACGAGGGCGCGGTCCGCGCCTGGTGCGCCGCCGTCATCGCCAACCCCGCCAACGAGAAAGCCGTCGCCGACGTCAAGGGCGGCAAGGACGCCGCCATCGGCCGCCTCGTCGGCGAGGCCATGAAACTCGCCGCCGGCAAGGGCGACGCCAAGGCCATCCGCGAGATGCTCCTCGCCATGATCCGCTCCGCCTGAGCCCTCCCCACTCTTGCCTCTTGCCTCGTGCCGCTTGCCTTCCCCTTCACAACCGCTTGACCCCCGCCACCACCAACTCCGACGCGTCCACCGGCCCCCTCGACACCGCCCGCCGCGCCGCCTTCCTCGCCTGCTCCTGGACCTGGTGCATCGGGATGTTCTTCCCCGTGTTCCTGCTGTCCGACTTCGGCGTCTGGGGCTGGGTCGCCTTCGCTGTTCCCAACGTCATCGGTGCGGCGGCGATGGGGCGCGTTCTCCGCCGCGCCGGCGCCAGCGAGCGCCTCACCCACCGCCACGCCCGCGCCGCGTGGTGGTTCTCCGTCGTCACCATCCTCTTCCACCTCTTCTTCCTCCCCTGGTTCATGGCGGGCACCGTGAACGCCTCATGGCCCGAGGCCCACGCCGCCGTGCTGCTCACCACCGCGGCCGGGCTGCTCCTGGCCCAGATGGGCTCCAGAGGCTGGTACCGCGCCGCCTTCGTGGTCTACGCCCTGTCGCTCCTCGCCGCCGTCGGCGCCTTCGTTTTCGGCGGCACCAACGCGAACGACTCCCTCGGCCTCCCCACCGCCACGCCGCGCCACGACACCATCGACCTGCTCTGCGCCGCTCCGGCGCTCATCATGGGCTTCGCGCTCTGCCCGTACCTCGACCTGACCTTTCACCGCGTCCGGCGCGAGACCCCCGGCGCACCGGGCGAGCGAGCCTTCTGGTTCGGTTTCATCGGCCTGTTCACACCGATGATCGTCTTCACGTTGCTGTACGCGCGGGGCCTGAACTCGACCACGATCACGCCCTGGATCGCCTTCCACGTGATGGTCCAGAGCGCCTTCACCATCGGCGCCCACGCCCGCGAACTCCTGGCGGCCCGCGTTGAGCGTGAGCGCCTCATCGGCTCCACCCCAAACCCTTCCCGCGCCGCACGCACCGTGCTCGCCGTCGCCGCCTGCGCTCTGGCCCCCATCATCGGCCAGCACCTCGCCGCGCTCGGGCTGCTGGACGCCGAGTACTCGTACAGGCGCCTCGGCTACGAACTCTTCATGTCCGCCTACGCGCTGCTGTTCCCCGCGTACGTCTGGATCGTCATGATCGACCGCGGCCTCACCCGCCGCGGCACGCTGCTCGCCTGCTTCGCCTGCCTCGCCCCCGCGGGCGTGTGCTTCTGGCTCGGCTACATCGAGCAGAAGTACGCCTGGCTGCCGGTCGGCGTGGCCATCGTGCTGGCAACGCCAGCGCTGGCGAAGTGGGTGCTTGGGCGATACTGAGATTCGATCCTCACCACCCCGCGTTCGCCCGCCACGCCGTCCCGCAGAGTTTGTAGAGCACGCGGGCGGCCACGTTGTCGGCGCCAACGAGCGGGACACCAATTCAGGGCCCCGCGGTCGAGCCGAAAGTCTGGAGAAGTGCGATCAGGTCTTCCATGTCGACTCGGCCGTCGCGTGTGATATCCGGCGATGCGTGGAGCGTCTGCCCCCCGCCACCGATATCCACCGTGATAACGCACGGTACCGGCTGTATGGGCCCGTCATCGGTCGGCGTAGCCGGGAACGCGCCGACCAAGAGCAGCAGGTCCGGCGTGCCGACGCCGTCGTCCGCGTTGAGGTCGGCTGGGAGTCCAACGACCCGCATCGCCACCGTGATGACGCGGGGCTGGTCGGATGCCGCGCTCTCCAACACCAATGAGCCGGTTTCATTGCCCGTGCAGATGCCCCGATCGGATGGTGTGATCGACAGCGGGAGTGAGAGGTCCGAGAGGCGCAGCCTGTCCGCGACTGAAAGCGGGGATGGAGTGACGCTGAACGCGACCGAGTTGATGTAACGCAGGTCAGCGCCGAGCGGCGGCTCCCATGCTGCCGGTTGCAGCCCCGCCCGCCCAGCGACGAGCGTGAGCGGCTCCGGCGAAGGCGCGATTGACGCCTCGAACACGCCGGGGCCGCATGGGGCCCATGCGAGGGACAACTGGGTCGGAGTTCCGCCCGGTGGGGTGGACAGGATGCTCACCGCGTCCAGACGCTGGACCGACACGGATACGACCGTGGCCGTCGTCACCGCGGCAATGAGAGGGGGTCGATTCATTGCTCGCTCCGGTTCGGTGACTGGGAGTGGGCGGCATTGACGAGTCGATCCAAGCCGCCCCACCGCCGCTCGGCGAACGAGTCGCAACGAGACAGCAGTTGAGTTGCTCCTGGCCTGAGGAGAGCGGATCGTGCGTCGAGCACGGCGATGTCGAGCAGGTCGGGCCTGTCCGCCCGGGGATCGACGGGCTGATCCTCGGCGGGCACGAAGCGCGCCACGATCTCCGACGCCCAGCCGACCGCCTCGGCCTCGCTGCCTGCGACGTTGCTCTCGGAGAGCGCCGCGAGCATGAGGCGAAGAGAGGCCTCGTCGGCGGCTCGGGTCGCGTAGCGAGCGGCGAGCTCGCGGGCCAGTCGCAGCGAAGCGGGCACGCCCCGGCACACGACGACGGCGTGCCACGTGGTCGGGTGCTCGCGGCGCTCTTGGAGGAGCGCGTCGATCCGAGCGAAGTGAGCGAGCACATCTTTCACATCGCCGGCCTTCGCGGAGGATGCGGCGGCTCGCTGCAGGAGGTTCTCCGATTCGGTCGCCCGCACTTCGCCGCTGGCGAGGTCGGCCGAGCCGGGGAGGTCGAGCCCGAAAGACGCCGCGATCGCGTACTGCTGGGCGGCGTCGGCGTGCTTGCCCGAGGCTTCGAGTTGCCGCGCCAGACCGGACCGCAGGTTGATGATCCAGCCGGTTGCTCCGGGGCGGCGGGCCACGGCGTCGGCGTTCGGGCCGAGCAGGCCCGCGTCCGGCGCCTCTCGGAGAGCGGACTCGTACGCCTCGATGATCGCTCGCGGTTCGGCGGCTCCACCGGCCGCGGACGCCGAGGTTCCGAGAGAGGCCAAGTGACCGGCAAGGTAGCCCTGCACCCTCATGCGCTCGAACCAGTCCTGACCGCTGGAATCGAGGAGCTGCTGGTGGATCACCCGAACCTCGGCCTCGCTCCGCAGCGCCGACGCCAGTGAGAAGGCGGCGAAAAGAGCGGCGTGTCGGCGCTGACCGGCGGGCTCGGTCACCACCGCCAGCGAGATCTTGTCCAGCCACGCACGGTAGAAGGCGTCTCTCGAAGCACCCTCAGCGGATGGGCGAAGCCCGGCCTCCCTGCTCGCGGACTCGTACTGCTCGAGCACCACGCCGAGGTCTTCGGCGGCCGCTTGAAGGGGTGTGCACACGCTCGAAGCGGCGATCACCACCGCGGCGACCCGGGCCACGCGCCACCGGATCTCGCTGGAGCGGGTGCTCGCGGCTCGACATCCGGAACACCAGAGTCCTCTGGATCTCATGCCCAATCCTTTGAGGCCCCGTTCGCCCGCCACGCCATCCCGCACAGCTTGTAGAGCACGCGGGCACCCACGTTGGCGTCCCACTCGTTGGCGCCGTCGGCGGCGGGGCAGACCTCGTTCAGGTCGAAGCCGATGACGCGTCTTCCCGAGCGGGCCAGAACCTCCAGCAGCACGCACGCCTGATTGAACGACAGGCCGCCGGGGACGGGGGTGCCGGTGTTGGGGCAGAGCGACGGGTCGAGGGCGTCGATGTCGAACGAGACATACACGTCTTTCGGCAGCGGCTCGATCATCTGCTCGCAGGTGGACTGCCACGACTCGCCCCTGGACGCGCGGCGGAAGAGGTCGAGGTCGAAGTGGGTGACGACGCGCCCGTTCGAGCCTTTCATCACGTTGAGTTCGCCCTCGCCGAAGTCGCGGATGCCGACCTGCACGAGGCGCGTGACGCTCGGGATGCGCTCGAGCACGTTGAACATGATGGAGGCGTGCGACCAGACGAAGCCCTCGAAGGCGTCGCGGAGGTCCATGTGGGCGTCGACGTGGAGGATGCCGAGGCCGGCGGGCCCGGCCTTGGCGGCGCAGGCGCGGATGGCGCCGAATGGGGTGGAGTGGTCGCCGCCGACGAGCCCGGGGACCTTGCCCGCCTTGAGGACACGCTCGAAGTTGGCCTCGACGGCGCGGTTCATGGCTTCCGAGGCGCGGTTGACCTTCTCCAGCACCGGGGCGTCGGCGTCCTCCGCGCCGCCCTTTTCGATGATGGGGGCGGCGAGGGCGCGGGCCTGTTTGCTCTGGGCGAGCATGGCCTCGTCCTGCTCCTCCATGAACAGGCCCCACTGATAGATGCGCCCGAACTGGAGGTCGAAGAGGTCGACCTGAGCCGACGCGGTGCGGATCGCCTCCGGGCCGGCGGAAGCGCCGCCGCCGTAGGACGTGGTGGCGTCGAAGGGCGCGGGGACCAGCACGCAGCCGGACTCTTCGAACGTGAAGGGCAGGCCGAAGACGCCGGTGCCGGGCTGGGCGGCGGCGTCGGGGTCGAAATCGTGCGGGGACTGGCGGCGATCGTCGTTCGACATGGGGGCGATCGTAGCGGAAAGGTGCGGCGATTCCCGGACGGGGCGGCGCAGGGCGTCGCGTGTCCCGCCCGAGAGATTCGTGTTTGAAACCCGGTGCTCCAGTGGACTCTCGGGCGTTCCGATTGGAGAGTGTTCTCAGACGCGCGCTCCGGACAGGGGCGGCGGGGTTGAACGGCTTGGGCTGGGAGCATCGAGGCGTGACGAACGGCAGGAGCGACAGCGCGTGCGTGCTGGCGGCGGTGGGATGCCCGCCCGCGCTTCTGCACGCGCTGAACCGGGCGGTCAAGGCGCGGGGGGATGCGCGGCTGGTGGTGCTGGATGCGTGGGACGCGGCGTCGGCGGCGCTGGCGGCGGAGGCCGACGCGGTGATCTGGCCGCTGGAACTGGGGCTCGACCGGATGCACGAGGCGGCGCTGGCCATGCCCGACGCGTCGTTCGTGGTGGTGGCGCAGCGCGGGGCCGACGGGTGGATGCGTCAGGCGCTGCAGCGGGGCGCGACCGACGCGCTGTACGCCGCGGACCTGGTGTCGGCCGACAGCGCGTGGCTGGACCGGGCGCTGGCGCTGGGCGAGGCGCGGCGGACGCACCGGCGGACGCTCGTTGAGGTGCGCACGACCGCGAGCCAACTGAAAGCCCGCTGCGACCGACTCGAATCGGACCTGACGAGGCTGGAGGCGATGGCGTGGTCGGACCCCTTGACCGGGCTGGCCAATCGGCGCCAGTTGCAGCAGCGCCTGCCGCAGCTCTTCGCCGAGGCGGTGCGGTACTCGAAGGACCTGGCGTGCCTGATGATCGACCTTGATCACTTCAAGGAAGTGAACGACCGTCACGGGCACGCGAAGGGGGATGACATCCTCGGGGCGGCGGCGCGGCTGATCTCGGCGCGGATCCGGACGTCGGACATCGCGGTGCGTTACGGCGGGGACGAGTTCGTGGTGCTGATGCCGCAGACAAGCGCTCCCACCGCGGCCCGCGTGGCCCAGCGCCTGGTCGAGGGTTTCGACCTGGCGGTGGACGCGATCGGCTGCGCCCCGAGCGCGCCCGGTCTGCCGCGGTGCGGGATGAGCATCGGCGTGTCGTGCTTGAAGACCAGCCAGCCGATCGACGGCGACGACCTCCTGAGCCAGGCGGATTCGGCGCTCTTGGCGGCGAAGAACTCCGGCAAGGGACGGATCATGGTGTGGGCACCGGACGGTCGGCACGCGGAGGCGCCGCGAGACATGGGGCCTGAACCGCGTGAGGGCGCGGGCGAGCAGGGCTGAGCGTCGGCGGTCAGTGGTGCTTGTGCCCGCCCTTGGCGGCGTCGTCGATGACCTTTTCGATCGCTGCGGGGGTGAGGTTCTCGTGCAGCGTGTGGTTCATGAGCGCGACGGGGGCGCTGCCGCAGGAGCCGAGGCACTCGATCTCGATGAGGGTAAACTTGCCGTCGTCGGTGGTTTCGCCGACCTCGATGCCCAGTTTCTTGCGGCAGGCGTCGGTGACGGTCTTGTGGTCGCAGACCTCGCAGGCGATGGAGCGGCAGACGGCGATGACGTTCTCGCCCTTCTTCTTGATCCAGTATTCTTCGTAGAAACTGGCGGTGTCGATGACCTCGGAGGGGGTCATGCCGAGGAAGTCGGCGATCTCGGTCAGGGCCTGGTGGGGCAGCCAGCCGGCGTCCTCCTGCACGGCGTGCAGGGTGGGCAGGAGCGCGCCGCGCTTGTTTTCGTAGCGCGGGAGGTAGTCCTTCGTGATGCGGTCCTTGATGGCCTGCGTCAGGTAGGGCTGCGAGCGCTTCTCGATCTTCATCGTGCCCGAGGGCTTCGTGATCCAGGCCATGAGCGTCTCCGTCGGGGCCGCCGGGTCCGGGGTCGTGGGTCCGGAGCGGGGGCGGGGGGCGCGGGGGTCTTAGAGAGTTGGGATGGTAGCCGATGGGGGCGAGCGGAGGGCTTGCGGCGGTGGCCTTGTGGCTCTGGTCTGTGGTGGCGCCGGCCTGCAGCCGGGGAAGGCGGCGGCACTCATGCGACCTGTGGGTGGGGTGTGCTGGTGAGTGGGCGGAGGTGCGCTGTCGTCAGCACCGCTCGGAGAGCGGTGCCACCAAGAGCGGTGCCACCAAGAGCGGTGCCACCCGGACCGGCGCCACCGAGAAGCGGCGCCACGGAGGCGGTGCGGTCACGGGCAAGGTACGCCGAACGCGCCAAGGAAGGCGGCGAGGTCGGCGGTGTCGACGAAGCCGTCCTCGATGAGGTCTCCGGGCGCGCCGGGGTAGACGCGCTGGCCGAAGACGCCGAGGAACTGGACGAGGTCGGCGGTGTTCACGGTGCGGTCGCCGCTGAGGTCGGCGGGGCAGGGGAAGGGCGGGACGGCGGCGACGGTTCGGAGGAAATCGAGCCGCTGGCTGAAGCGAACGACGTAGGTCTTGATGGGGATGGGGTTCGGGCCGGAGATGAGGTTGGGCCCGAGGTAGAGGCCGCGGGTGTCGAAGAGCGCGCCGGAGAAGGTGGGGCCGTTGGGGGTGCCGGAGTAGTTGCCGTCGACGGCGGCGATGGTGCCGGCGAGTTTCTGCTTGCCGTCGCGGGGGTCGATGATGAAGACGGGGCCGCTGGAGTCGTTGTTCGCGGCGGTGCACTCGGTCGGGCCTTCGGCCTGGTCGAAGGTGAAGGCGGTGTAAGGTCCGGCGAAGCCGGGGGGCCCGCCGAAGTTGAAGGTGTTCGAGATGGTGTTGGTGCCCCAGGTGACGACGTGGTCGTCGGTTCCCCAGAACCATCCGATGAAGTTGCCGGCCTGGTTGAGGGCGGGGCCTTTGTCGACGCCGCGGCCAACGACCTGCACGGGCATGCCGATTTCATCGGAGCGGGTGTAGATGGGAGCCCAGAGGGTGAAACTGGGCTGGCCGTCGAGGAGGCGGTAGATGGCGAGGTCCTGGAGGGCGCCGGCGAGGGTGCAGGCGTACTGGGTCTCGGTGGCGGTGCCGTTGTTGTAGAAGAACTGGCCGCCGCCGGCGTTGCCGATGTGGTTAGCGACAACGAAGTGACGAGCGGAGATGGGGGTTCCGGTATAGATGCCGAAGCGACCGACGTACTGCGCGACGCCGCCGGCGAGGTAGTCGGCGGGCTGGACGGCTTGGCGAGGGCCGATGCAGACGACGGCGCTGGCGATGGGCGCGGCGCAGGCCACGAGCGCGGGCGTCAGGCAGCGGAGCGCGAGGGTGAATCGTTGGAAGAGGTCGGTTCGAACCAAGGG
>JAFLCM010000077.1 GCA_017303565.1 Planctomycetota bacterium | reverse complement strand
GGCGCCGGCCCCGATGCAGGACATTCCGGGCACGGCACCGGCTCAGGCGGCGCCGACGCCCATGCACGCGCCGCGGCGCCGGGGAGCGCCGCTGGTCCTCGCCGACGTGAGCCTGTACGCGATCGAGGCTCCGCCGCTGCGCGAGTTCGCCGAGAACGACCTGGTCACGATCATCATCTCCGAGCGGAGCAAGACCGAGCGGAACCAGAAGCTCGACGCGAAGAAGGAGTACGACCTCGACGCGAAGATCACGGCGTGGATCCGCCTGATGGAGCTGCTCGAGTTCCGGGCCGTGCCCGACGGGAAGACCGAGGCCGAACTCCCGGCAGTCGGCGCTGAGCTGTCGAGCGACTTCAAGGGCGACGGCAAGTACAACCGCGAGGACAAACTGACCGACCGGATTCAGGCCCGCGTGGTCGAGGTGAAGCCCAACGGCACGCTGCTCATCGAGGCCAGGCGCAGCATCAAGACCGATGAAGAGGTGCAGGAGGTCGTGCTCAGCGGCCTGTGCCGCCAGGACGATGTGACCGACGCCAACACCGTGCAGTCGAACCAGTTGTACGACCTCCGCCTCAACGTGCAGAACTCCGGCGAGGTGAAGAAGGCCGGCGAGAAGGGCCTGATCCCGCGGGTGCTGGACGGGCTGTTCAACCTGTAGGACTCCCGAACTCTGCGGCGCGCACGGACATGACGCCGGAGTCTCTTTCCTGATGCCCCGGGCATTCCGCTCGGTGGCCCAACGAAAGGAGACACTCATGTTCCTCAAGTCCCTGCTGCTGGCGACCGCTTGCGGGGCCGCGACCTTCAACAGCCCCGCGACCATCTCGACGCCGACCGCCGAGAGGGCGCCGGTCCGTGCGACCACCACCCGGATCGATGTGAATCTGCACGGCCCCTCGTGCCACGGCGGCATCATCGGACGTCCCGCGACCTTCTACCGCGTGCTGCGCGGCTCGACGATCGTGCAGGATTGGCGTCCTCATCCTGGTAACGGCGGCAACACCAACGTCACCGTCCCCGCGCAGTCGGGCTGGTACACCGCCGAGGGCGCCACCCGCGACAACCGCGGCCGCTACGTGGTGCAGGGCCGCACGACCTTCAGCGTGAACAGCCAGAACGGCAACGGCCGCACCAGCGTCCCGGTCAGCGTCTGCTGGGGCCAGCTCAACAAGGTCCAGTGACGAACGGACCGCATCCGAATCCGCGCACCGTCAAACTTCGCCCGGGCACGTGATCCGACCACCGTCGGGACACGTGCCCGCTGGCGTTCCGGGCGCGATCCGCGATACTGGCGGCATGCCCAGCCGTCGCGAACTCTCGTCGTCCCTGCTCGCTCTTGTGACCCTTGCTTCCGCCGCGGCGGGCGAGTCTTGGAACTGCGCCTGCCTCGAAGCCCGCCTCGACTGGCTCTCCCGCAACGGGTACGCCAGCGCCGGCGCGCCCCCCGGGGCCGACCGATTCCGCTTCCACAGCGCCACGGGGCGCGACCTGCGGAACTTCGCGCCCGACCGCGCCGTCGACTACACGTCGATGGCCCTGAAGATCGACATCCCCGACATGAACACGCCGCGGCTCACCGGCGTGCAGACGCTCTCGTTCACCGCGCTGGCCGCCCCCGTCGAGTCGCTGCGCCTGAACGCCGAGCAGATGTCGATCGCGTCCGTGAAACTCACGAACCCGGGCGACGGCTCGGTCAAGGTCACCCACGCCTACGACGACCACGTGCTGACGATCCGCTTCGAACCCCCGCTCGCGCCGGGCTCTTCGGCGGGCGTCGAGATCGCGTACGGCGTCGACGACCCGCCGGACGGGCTGATCTGGACCCCCGAGTCCCCCGCCTGGCCATCGCGCCCGGCCCAGTTGCACACCCAGGGGCAGCCCGAGAGCAACCGCTGGTGGTTCCCCGGGCACGACTTCCCGAACGAGCGGATGGCGACGCGCCTCGAGATCACTGTGCCCGCGGGCTACACCGCCGTGAGCAACGGCAGACTCACCGGCGCGCCCGTGACCGCCAACGCGCGCACAACGTTCACTTGGGACCAGAGCGCCGACCACGTGACCTACCTCGTCATGATGGCGGTGGGCAAGTGGGACATCGTTGACGTGGGCAGCCTCGACGGCAAGGCCTTCCGCGTGCCGCTGCCGGTGTACGCGCCGGTCGGTCGCGCCAGCGACGTGGCCCGCACCTACGGGCGCACCGCGGACATGATGCAGGTCTTCGAACGCCGCTTCGGCACGCCCTACCCGTGGGACAAGTACGCCCAGGTGATCCTGTGGAACTTCGGCGCCGGCGGCATGGAGAACACCTCCGCCACCACCATGTACGACACCGCCATCCTCGACGAAAAGGCCCTCCGCGACGCGGACCTCGACGGGCTGATCTCACACGAACTGGCCCATCAATGGTTCGGCGACCTCATCACCTGCAACACCTGGGCCCACATCTGGCTCAACGAGGGCTGGGCGACCTACTCCACCGCCCTCTGGTACGAGGCCCGCGACGGCTTCGACGGACGCCCGGGCGTCGACAGCCTCAACGCCGTGCCGCCCGGCGGGGGCTACCTGCTCAGCATGTACAACTCGATGCGCGGCGTGGCGGCGGCGGACCAGATCGGCCCCGACGCTTCGCCCGAAGACCGCCGACGCCCCGCGATGGTCTCGAACATCTACGAGCACCCGTGGGAGACCTTCCGGCGCACCAGCAACCCCTACCCCAAGGGCGCAAGCATCCTGCACATGCTGCGGATGAGACTCGGCGAGGACGTGTTCTTCGCCGGCGTCCGCAACTACGTGAAGAAGTACGCCCACCAGACCGCCGAGACCGACCAGTTCCGGCGCGAACTCGAATCCGTCAGCGGGAAATCGCTCGAACGATTCTTCGAGCAGTGGGCCCTGCGCCCCGGCACGCCGCGCGTGAACGTCGAGGCCTCCTGGGACGCTCAGTCGAAGGAGCTCGCGCTCGTCGTCGAGCAGCGCCAGCGCATCGACGCCGACCTGCCCGCGTTCGTGTTCGACCTGCCGGTGATGGTGCAGTCGGGCGGCGTGAAGCGGGACGTGGTGATCCCGGTGGACGGCAGGCGCCACGAGCGGCGCGTGCCCTTGGAGGCGGAGCCCGAGTTCGTCGCCGTCGACCCGTACCTGACCGTGCTCATGGACCTGAGCGTGGAGCAATCGACGGCGCGGTTCGTTCGGCAGTTGCGCGAAGGGCCGACGGTGCCCTCGCGCCTCGACGCCGCGAAGGCGCTGGCCCGCAACACCGGCAGCGCCGAAGCGGTCAAGGCGCTGGCGGGCTGCGTCCGCAACGCCCAGGAGCACGTGGCGGTCCGCGCCGAGGCGGCCCACACGCTCGGGAAACTCGGCAAGGCGACCGAACTGCTCGAAGCCGTCCGCGCCGGCGAGGCCTCCAGCCGGATGAGCCCCATCGAAGACGCCCGCGTGCGCCTCGGGGTCATCCGCGGCCTGACCGCCGCGAACACGCCCGAGGCCATCGACGCGCTCGCCCGCGTGGCGGCGGCGGACGATGAGTCGTACGCGGTTCGCGCCGCCGCCATCGAGGCGCTGGGCAAGACCGGCAACGAGGCGTTCCTGCCCACCATGGCCGCCGGGCTGAACGTCGAGTCACGCGACGACCAGGTGCGCCAGGCCGCCCTCCGCGGCCTCGCCGATCTGAACACCAAGGAAGCGCTGAACGCGGCGATCCCCTTCACCCGCCCCGGCGTGCTGACGCGGACGCGCGGCGTGGCCATCGACAGCGTTGGGCGCCTGGCCCGCCACGACGCCGAGAAGGCCTACGAGGCGGTCGCGCCCTTCATCAACGACCGCGAGGACCGTCCCCGCGGCGCGGCGGTGGCGGCGCTCGTCGAGATCAAGGACAAGCGCGGCCTCGACGTGCTGGCCCGCGCCCACGCCGAGACCCGCGACCCGGTCTTCCGCGAACGCCTCTCGGACGCACGCGGGCAACTGGCGGCGGCGGTGAACGCCGACAAGAGCGTCGAGGGCGTCAGCGCGGAACTCGACCGCCTCCGCCGCGAACTGGACCTTTTGAAGCAGAAGATGAAGCAGGACGAGGAGAAGCGCTGAGCGCGGGGCTGGCCGGCACGCTCACTCCTCGTACTTCTTCCGATCGATCGAGAAGTCGTAGAGCGACGCCACGTCCGCGGCGGAGGCCTTGCCGATTGAGCGCAGCCGCGTCAGCGACTTCTCCGGGTCGGTCAGCCCCAGCCCGCCCAACAGGCGGAACTTGTGGTCGAGGATGCCCATCAGGTCCGCCGCGTCGTTGCGGGCGTGGCCCGCGGGGTACATCACCAGACCGCTGTCGTGGGCCTTGCCGTCGCCGGTGGTGATGACCAGCGAGGTGGGGATGCCGTCGGGGTACTTCGCGTCGTACGAGGGGCCGCCGTGCTCGAAGGCGATCTTCTCCATCAGCCCGCGGGTCACGGGGTTGAAGATGGCGGCCTTGTCGTAGTCGTACGGGCTGAGCATCAGCATCTTCCACAGCGTGTCGGTGGAAGGGGCGGGCACGAGCAGGCTGGAGTGCCCGGCGTTCGGGGCCGCGCCGAAGCGCTCGGGGTGCCTGGCGAACTGCTCGATCGCCTTGCGCAGCAGTGTGGACACGATGTAGACCATCGAGTGGTCGGCGGACTGGCGCGTCTTGGGGTCGCGCTTGGCGGGGTCCCCGATGATCCCGAACGCCGGCTCGTACGCGACGATCTTGATGCTCATGATCGACGACCCCCCGTCGCCCAGCATCGCGGGGTTCTTGCTGATGAGGTTCAGGAGGCCCTGGAGGGCGCCGGCGGACTGGTGCTCGTACAGGCCCAGCTTGAAGTGCATGCCCATGATGGCGAAGTCGTCGCCGCTGTGGCTCAGCACGAGGTCGAAGGGCGAATCGCCGCTGGTCTTGACGAACTGGCGGAAGACGCTCTCGGGGTTGCGGAAGATGTCCTTGGGCCCGATGAAGCCGCGCATGGCCCGCTTCATGCTCATGACCGCGACCTCGGTCGAGAGCGCCGCCGAGGAGCCCTTTGAGTCCGACAACTGCTTGCCCGCCCGGATGGCCCGCCAGGGGATGTAGTGGGCCACGACCATGCCGATGGCGTGCTCGATCTGCTCGGGCGTGGCGTCCATCAGCGCGCCGTACGTCGCCGCCGAGCCGATCGCGCCATGCACCACGTGGTCGATCTTGTAGGTCTTGAGGCTGAACACCTCCGCGAGCCGCCCGCGGATCTCGTCGAGCAGCACCATGGCCTTCAGCGCCGTGGCGCCGTCGAGCCCGCGCTGCTGGCACGCCGCCACCACCACCGCGTAGAAGTCGTTGTGCCCGAACTCGCCCGCAGTGTGCTGCAGCGCGGGGTTGTAGCCGAAGTTCGTCCCGTTGCTGTCCCACTCTCGGACGGCGGCGGCGTTGGCGACGATCGCCTTCTCGGGCTGCACCCGGGCCGTCGAGCCGAACACGCAAGCGCCCTTGTCGGGCACGCCCACCGGGTACTCCATCGCCTCGTCACGCAGGATCGTCGGGGCGTTGGTCCCCAGCGCCAGCGCCGACACGCCGCACAGCACCGCGTCGGTGTGGAACAGTTCGGTGCGCTCCAGCACGCTCCGGGCCGGGCCGGGGCCGAGCGTGCCCTTCATGAAGTCCACGGCGAACTGGCCGATGCCCAGCGCCTGGTTGGTGTTGCGGGGAAGGTTGACGCGGTTCTTGGTGTCGGTGGCGAGGGTCATGGCTGGGCCTGGTTCACGGGGCTGGCGTTGCAGGAAAGGGGGGACAGGGTAGCCGATCCCGCAACGCCCGGATGCCCCGACGCACCGTCCGGACCGCTGTGACCGCGGTCGGAAACGCCGAATGCCTCACCCCCCGCGCCGCCAGATCACCACCTCGTTCTGCAGGTGCACGCCGAACTTCTGCTTCACGCGGTCCCGGACGCGCTCCATCAGCTCGATCACGTCGCGGGCGTTGCAGCCCGGTCGCGTGACCAAGAAGTTGCCGTGCACCGTGGAAACCTCCGCCCCGCCGACGGTCATCCCCTTGCAACCCGCCTGATCGATCAGCATCCCCGCGCTGGTGAGTTTTCCCTCGTGCCAGGCGTTCTTGAAGCAGCAGCCCGCGGAGTTCTCCGCCATCGGCTGGCTGGTCTTCTTGTACGCCATCACTTCCTTCAACCGCTCCCGAAGAGCGGGCTGCTGGGCCTCGGGCACCCGGTGCAGCGCGAAGTACACGCTCAGGATCACGCAGTGATTCAGACCCGAGTGCCGGTAGGAAAACCCGATCTCGTCGTGGGGAATGCTCAGTTCCTGCCCGGTCATCGTGAGCACCCGCACGCGGTCGATGGCGGCCCCGATCTCCCCGAACCGTCCCCCCGCGTTCATCACCACCGCCCCGCCCACGCTCGCGGGGATGCCCGCCAGCCCCTCCAGCCCCGCGACCCCGCGCCGGACCGCCTCCGTGATCAACTGAGGCAGTTTCGCCCCCGCCTGGGCCATCACGATGGGCCTCTCGCCCGCGCCCCAGTCCACCTTGTCGAGGTGCTGGAGAGAGATGACCAGCCCGTCCACGCCTTCGTCGTCGACCAGAAGGTTCGCCCCGTCGCCCAGGATGCGGACCCGTTGGCCGGCGAAGGCCACCAGGAGGTCGCGGAGCTCTTCTTCGGTCCGGGGGCGCGCCAAGACGTCGGCCCGGCCGCCAAGGCCGAACCACGTGGGGATGGGAGCGTCGTGCTGGATGACCTCGTCAAACACGCCGGCGGAGGGTAGGGAGGGGGCCATTCGGCCTCAACTATCGGCCCTGAGGCACAATTCGCCCCACGCCCCCCGAACACGCAAGTCCGGCCACCCGTCGGCGTTGAAGATTCATGCAGGAACCGCCATACTGTGCCCCAGCGGCCCAATGGACTCCGGGAAGGCACCGGGAACCGGGTGGTCGCGTCGCCTCACTCGGCTCCCCAGGTCCTTCCCGCCCCATGCCCGACGAAGCCTCCCAGACCGAGCGCCTCTATACCCCGGCCAAGCCGGGCACGAAGCTGGCGGGCTACAACGTGCTCGCGGAGGTCGGCCGCGGGGCGGCTTCGATCATCTACCTTGTCCAGGACCCCAAGACCAAGCAGGTCAAGGCCCTGAAGCACGTCGAGAAGGCCGACCCCAAGGACCAGCGCTTCCTCGATCAGGCCGAGATCGAGTACGAGGTGTCTTCGAAGGTCCGACACCCGCTCGTCCGCCAGATCGAGCGCGTCATCAAGGAGAAAGAGGGCCTGCTCGGCGGCGTGCGCCACCTCTACCTCGTGATGGAGTACGTCGACGGCATCAGCATCGAGCGCAAGCCCCCGGGCACCTTCGAGGGCGCCCTGAAGATCTTCATCCAGACCGCCCGCGGCCTCGCCGCGATGCACAAGGCCGGCTTCGTCCACGCGGACATGAAGCCCAACAACATCGTCGTGCTCGAGGACGGCGCGATCCGCATCATCGACCTCGGGCAGGCGTGCCCGATCGGCACGGTGAAAGAGCGGATCCAGGGCACGCCGGACTACATCGCGCCCGAGCAGGTGCACCGGCGTGCGATCACCCCAAAGACCGACATCTACAACCTCGGGGCCACCATGTACTGGGTGCTCACGCGCCAGCACATCCCCACGGCGATCCCCAAGGAATCCAACTCGCTCGTCTCCACCATCGACGACGCCTTCATCGCCAAGCCCAAGCCGGTGATGGAACTGAACAAGCGCGTCGCCCAGATCCCGGCCCTCAACGACCTCATCATGGAGTGCGTTGAGGTCGACCCGGAGAAGCGGCCCGAGGACATGGACGGCGTCGCCCAGCGCCTCGAGGGGATCGCGGAGTGGATGAAGGCGAATCTGGGCCCGCCCGCCTGATCGGGATTTCCCCGCAGTAAGCGGTTTCGCGGGATCCCCTCATCCAGGTGGTTTTCTGTGTCGTCATAACTCAGAAATGAGTCGTCGCGTCTCAGGGATTCCATGATCAACTGGCGCGAGCTGCCCGCGATGTTCGGAGAAGGCTTGCAGATGCCGCATTTTCTGAGCCTTGAGGCCTGACCGACCTTTCTGCGGCGCCACAGAGGCGACCTGGATGTCATGAGTTTGTGCAAGCAGCATGCCACCGGCCAGCTCGAACGCGCGGCCACACCCATTCGCACGCCACCGACAAGTTCGTTAGTTTTCTCGAATCCGCGCCGATAGATTGAGTCCTGCGGCAAGCCCGCGCTCCAAGACGAGCATTCCGGTTGGGCGCGTTCGCTCCCGTCAAACAAGGAGGCAGCCGCGATGCTGCGTGATTCCGGGCTTGAAGCAGAGCACCCATTGACATCAACGCCCGCCAACCCGCACGATGCGCTCTCGGGATGCTGCCGGTTCGTGTCGGGCGTCGCGAATCTGCGCGAGTCGGACGCGTCGGCGTGGCTCACACGATCCGCGGCGTCGCTGAGCGCGCTGATGCCCCCCGGGACCGCGTGCTTGATCATGGACGCTGAGATCGGGATCGCACCCAAGCCCTGGCGTGCGCTCTCGCTCGGCCTCGCCGGGTTCGCCAGCATCGATGCGGAGCTAGCCCTGCGGGAGGCTGTCCGCAACGGGCTGGAGGCCGAGGCGGACTTCGGCTCCGCCGCGAGGACCTTCGGCGTCCCGAACGCCCTGTGCCTGCCCAGGTCGGAACTGATCGAGGAGGGGGCGTGGTCGGGGTCGCCCTACCACGCGCTGTGCCGGAGGCTCGGCGTGAGCGATTTCGCCCGCTGCGTTGTCGAGACGTCGGTCGCGTCGAACCGTCGGCGCTGGCTCGTGATCGAGGTCCAGGGGCTCGACGCAGGCTGGCACGCGACGCCGGGCCTGATCCG
>JAFLCM010000076.1 GCA_017303565.1 Planctomycetota bacterium | reverse complement strand
ACCATGCTGGCGCTCGACGATGTGCCGGGGCTGCTGGAGACGCTGGCGCGGGTGCGGGCGGCGGTGGGGTAAGAGGAGCCAGTGGGGAGTGGCCAGTGGGGAGTGGAGAATGGGCCGGGTTGCTTGTCCCGGTCGGGCTCGTAGGATGGGGGCATGTCCGTTGCGCTGAATACCTTGTCGTCGGTCCCCGCCGCGTCGACGCCCTCGGAGGCTCGCGGGGTTCTGGTTGAGGCCTCCGCGTCGAAGGTGGTGGTGTCGTTCCCCGCGAGTGACTACCAGTTGCACCTGGCGCCGGAGCGCCCGGTGACCTCGGCGGTGGGCAAAAGGGTGCTGGGGATCATCAAGGGGCAGGCGCGGCGGATCGATGCGCTGAAGTCCGGCGGGCAGTTCGTCGAGCCGGTGATGGGGCGTCCGCGCATCGTGCAAGGGCGGGTGGTCGAGGTGAACGCCTCGGCGAACGGGCCCGGCACGGTGACGGTGGCGTGCCCGATGCCGATCGTGCTGAAGGTGGGCGAGTTGCAGCGCGCCGAGCAGTTCAAGGTGGGCGACCTGGTGACGACGCACGTGCTGCCGGGGGCGACGTTCACGCCGCTGGGCTGATCGGGCCGAGGCGACCGCAAAGGAGGCCGCGATGAGCCCGTTCCCGCGCTGGGTGATCCCGGTGGTGTTCGTGGGCTTCCTGCTGGCGATCGCGGTGGCGCTGGCCATCCGCGGGGCGAAGGTGGCCCGGCAACGGGCGGCGGAGTTGAGGGCGCTCGCCGAGCGGCTGGGCCTGGCGATCCTGGAAAAGGGCGACAAGGAGTTCGTGAAGGCGTGGAGCGCGGTGAAGCCGCTGAAGAGCAGCGGCAAGGCGACGAACATCCTGTACGGGCGGCTGGACTCGGGCCGTGACCTGACGGCGTTCTCGCACACGTACGTCGTGAGCACGGGCAAATCGGCGCACGCGGTGACGCACACGGTGGCGGCGTACGACTGCCCGGCGTGGCCGGCGTTCTCGGTGCAGCGCCGCAACGCGCTGGTGGCGGCGGTCCGGTCGCTGTTCAAGAAGCCGGACCCGGCGGACGGGGCCGCTTCCTTCGAGTCCGAGTGGGTCGTGGAGGCCGCCGACCCGGATTGGAAACGGGCGTTGCTCACCCCGGAACTGATGGGCGTGCTGGCGGCGCAGCACAAGACGTTTGCGGGGCTGTGGGTGCGCGAGGGGAAACTCGCGGTCCTGTTCTCGGGCGCGCTGAACGTCGAGTCGCTGGAGCGGGCGCTGGCGGCGATCGAGCCGGCGATGGTGGCGATGGAATCGCTCCACGGCGTCGAGGGGCACGCGTGGGCGGAGACCGGGGAGAACTGAGCCGTTCAGTTGACGGGCTCGGCGATCGAGCCCTGCTCGCTGGCGCTGGGCGCGGCGAAGGGGGTCGCGGTGCGCCCGGCGGGCGTGGCGAGTGCCGAACCCATCGGGCGACGCTCGACTTGGATCTGAGGCTTTGGCGTGGTGCTCTCCCGCGCGGCGGGGAGCAGCGCCGGGTTCCGCGCGGTCAGCAGCGGGCGCTGGTGGGCGGGCGGGGTGAGGTCGATTCGGATGTCGCGTGAGGCTCTCATGCTCCGTTCCTTGCTCCCGCGCAGTGGTCGGGCTTCGCACATCCCTGCGCGTCAACTCTACCCCGATGATCGGGGAAAACCATGGAGCGGGTTCGGAAATGGCGAGAAAGCCAGCGGTTTCGGTGTCGCGTCTGTGGGACGCGCCGGCGACGACCACGCTGCGAACAACCCCGCGGTGTAGCGCTCTACTGACGCATGAAAGCGATTACTCGTCGAGGTCGAGGTCGGCCTCCCGGACCGCCCGGCAGAACTCGGCGATCTTGTCGGCGTCTTTCACTCCCGGTGCGCTCTCGACCCCGCTCGACACATCAACGCCCCAGGGGCGGACGGTGCGGATCGCGTCGGCGACGTTCTCCGGCGTGAGCCCGCCCGCGACGATGAGCGGGTGATCGGAATGCTCGCTCACATCCGCGAGCGCCTGCCAGTCGAAGGCGACGCCCTCGCCCCCGGACGAGCCGTCCACGAGCACGGCGCTGACCTCAGAGACAAGGCTCCAGGTGCGGAGGTCGTGCTCGATCGTCGCGGGGTCGAAGCGGACGGCCTTGATGATCGGCGGGAGGCACTCGCGGACGATCGGCTCGGGCTCGTTGCCGTGGAGCTGGGTGATCTCGAAGGGGAAGGCCTCGCGGACCTCGTCGATGGCGGCGGTCTTGGCGTTGACGAACAGGCCGACCGTGTGGACGAACGGGGGGAGCACCGAGGCGATCTCCCAGGCGCGGGCCGGCTCGATGTAGCGCTTGGAGCCCTTGAAAAAGACGAAGCCGACCGCGTCGGCACCGCACTCGGCGGCGACCAGCGCGGACTCTTCGTCGGTGATGCCGCAGATCTTGATGCGCGTCCGTCTCATCGCCGGACTGTAGCGTTCCGCGGCGGGCCAGGGGCGGAGCGCGCGGGGAGGCGGGCGGGGTCTTTCAGCGTCCGAACGAGCCGAGGAACAGCACGAGGTCGGGCGTTCCGACGAAGCCGTCGCAGTTGAAATCGGCGGCGAGAGCGGCGCCGGTCTGCCCGAACTGGCCGAGGAACAGGGTGAGGTCGGGGGTGGTGACGGCGCCGTCGTTGTTCAGGTCGCCGACGAGGGTGGTGACCTCAACGGTCATGGTGAGGCGTGCCCAGCGGGTGATGCCGCCGGAGTTGCCCAGCGGGTGCTCTTTCATGAAGAAGCGGGCGTACTCGCCGCCGCCGGGGCCGCCGGCGCTGGTCGCGGGCTGGAGGCTGGAGACGGTGAGCACGAGCCGCCCGGAGTTGAGGGCCTCGCGGAGATAGGCCTGCACGTTGGCGGCGTTGACGTTGAGGGTGAACGATGCGTCGCGGGCGTCGTTCACGTACGCGCCGGGGGTGACGCCGGCGAACTGCGCGGTCGCGAATGGGGAGACCTCGAAGCCGTCGCGGACGTTGTTGCTGATGTCGCGGGGGGTGCTGCCGGCCTGATCGGTGGCGAAGGCGAAGCGCTGGTCCTTGCAGACGCAGGGCCCAAAGGCGGGGGCGCCGTTGTTGATGTCGCCCTCGTAGTAGCACGGGAAGCCCGGAGTCGGCGGGCAGTTGGTCTGGGTCGGGGCTCCCGCGGTCCAGCCCGAGCGGAAGCCGACGCCGAAAACCTCGATGGGGCGTCCCGGGTCGGGGTCGGTCGCGCCAACGGGGTAGATGTCCCGAGGGTCGAAGGTAGGGTCGTAGCGGAAAGGGATCTCGCCGGTGGTCGAGATGACGAGGGTGGCGGCGGTCACCCGGTAGGCACATGTCCCCAGAAGCGGGGACACTTGGGCGTTGGTGTCCCACGCAAGCAGGATCTGAGCGTCGCGTTGATCGAAGGAAAAGCCGGGGAAGGCGTCTTCCTGGCCGATGGCTGAAAAGACGGCGGCGGTCTCGCCAAAGCCCGGGGCGCTGTCGAACGGGTAGTTCCAGCGGTCGATGGTTGGGGCGTTGTAGGCGAGGTTGACGACGCCGGCGGAGGAACCATGGGCCAGGACAAGGGCGGCAAGAGCGGCGGTCTGTCTGGCGATGGGGGCTCGCATGGGGCTGTTATCTCGGGGAGGTTGGTTGATCGCTTGACCGACGTGCGATATCCGGATAGTTTTGTCGGAGATTCGACATTCCGGGGGTTCCAGGGTATCGTTGAGACTCGGTCGCAACTATACAACCCGCTGGACCCCAAGTCGAACGCGTGCGAAAAAAAGGACGATCCGATGGAAACTCGGATGAACAACCTACGGACGACGAACCACGCGGGGCGGCCTGCGCTGACCCGGGCGTTCACGCTCGTGGAAGTGCTGGTCGCGGTGGCGATCATCGGCGTGCTGATGGCGGTGCTGGTGCCGGCGCTCTCGAAAGCGCGGGAGTGCACCTACCTGACGGGGGAACTGGTCTCGGCCCGAGAACTGGGCACGGCCCATCGGATGTACGCGACGGACCATTCGGGCAATGTCCCGCCGGGCTTCGCCTCCCAGACGATGGTGACCCGCGGCGAGGTGGTGGCGATCGACCAGAACGGCAAGCGGCTGACGGGCCTGACCGCCCAGCGGTACCCCTGGCGGCTGATCTCCTACTTCGAGTACGACCTTGGTTCCTGGTATCGGGACCGGGCGTCGATCGAGTCCACGCTGAAGACCAACGGCGACCAGAACTCGGAACTGTTCCGGTACGCGGTGTCGGTGGGGCCGCGGCTCGGGCTGAACCAGGTGTTCGTGGGCGGGAGCGCGGACACGAACGACGGCGGGGCGTACGCCTTCAACCCGACCTACGCGGACGCGACCCGCCGGGCCTGGGGGAATAACTGGTACGTGCGGCGGCTGTCGGACATGACCCGCCCGACGGAACTCCTGGTGTTCGCCACAAGCCACGGGGCCGACCCGGTGGGCGGGGTGACGCTGGACGGTTTTTACCGGGTGACGCCGCCGAACTTCTTCAACCGGCGCTGGAGCACCCAGACCCCCAACCCCACCACCACGCCCGCACAGACCGGCAACGTCAGTTTCCGGTACAGCAAGAAGGCGGTGGGCTGCATGGGGGACGGTCACGCGGAGGCGCTGGACTGGGACCAGATGCAGGACATGCGGCGCTGGGCGCCGAAGGCGACGAGCGAGAACTACGTCATGCCGCCCCTGTAGGGCGGCGTGTGAAGATGGGGAATGCCTCCCGTCGGTGAGAATCGCCGGGATTTCGGGGAAAAGTCCGTGACGCCCCGGTGGGCGCGTGCTAGGTTTCGCGTGACGCCCGGGCGATCCGCCCGAGGGTCCACGGTCCCGGCACAGGGTCTTCGTGCATCAACAGAACTTGAGGAGTGAGCACCATGTGTGATGTGATCAACCGTTCCGCGGCGCTGGCGCTGGTGGCGATGGCTTCGGCGAGCGCCGGGGCCCTGACCGTGCCGTTTACCGAGACGTTCGCCGCGAACAACAGCAGTTGGACCAACAGCGCGAACGGCCCGGCGGCGTACTTGGCGACGGGCGGGCCGGACGGGTCCGGCTACGCGAGCGCCCCGTTCAACTTCGCCTCGACGAACGCGGGCAGCACGCCGGCGATCCTGCGGTGCCAGAACACCACGGGCGCTTCGGGCGGCAACTTCTTCGGCGACTGGATCACGGGCGGCGTGACCACGCTGTCGTTCGACATCCGGCACGACGCGTCGGTGGCGCTGCAGGTGTTCGCGCGGTGGACCAGCGCGACGGCCCCGGCGTTCCCGGGCATCATCGCGCTGGGCTCGACCGTTCAGCCGAACACCTGGACGACCGTGACGCTGGACGTCACCAGCGGCGGGACGTACGTGCCCGAGCCGGGCGCTGTGTACGCGAACATCTTCTCGAACGTGGCGCGGGTTCAGTACGGCGCGCTGCCGGGCGCTCTGGCCGGGCAAGCCGTGACGGTGAACTTCGATATCGACAACGTTCGCATCGTGCCGACGCCGGGCGCGGCGGCGATCGGGCTGGTCGGCCTCGTCGGCCTGCGCCGGCGGCGCTGAGCCGGGCAGAAATCCGAGAGAACTTCGATGACGCCGCTCGGGTAACCGAGCGGCTTTTTTCATCGCTGTGGCCTCGCTCAGCCCATCAGCGACTCGTACAACTCCGTGACGCCCTTGCCCTGGGTGGCGATGGTCTCGATGACGGTGCGGCGGCCGGCGATATCGCGGAGGTCGCGGATGAGTTCGTTCTGGCCGTGGTGGTCGGCCTTGTTGCAGACGAAGACGTCGGCAATCTCGAGGATGCCCGCTTTGTCCATTTGGATCGCGTCGCCCATGCCGGGGACGAGGACGACGGCGGTGCGGTCGACGTGGCGCCGGATTTTGGTCTCGTTCTGCCCCGCGCCGACGGTCTCGACGAAGACGGTCTCGAAACCTGCGCCGCCGATGAGCTCAAGGACATCGTTCAGCGTGGCGTAGTCCTCGCCGCTGATGGCGAGCGAGCGGTAGTAGACCTTTTCTTCGAGCCGGTTGAAGTCGACGCGGAGGCGGTCGCCCAGCAGCGCTCCGCCGGTGATCGGGCTCATGGGGTCGAAGGCGACGACGGCGACGCGGCCAAGGCTGTGGCTCGATTCGCTGCGGCGGGCGTGCTCGGAGGCGAGGGCGGCGACGAGGGTGCTCTTGCCCGCGCCGGGGGAGCCGGTGACGCCGATGACGCGCTTGGGGCGGGCCTTCTTCGCGCCAGAGCGAACCGGGCGGCCCAGGTGCGCGAGCGAGATGTCGCGGGCGAGCTGAGCCGTCGCGTGGCTGCTGGGGACGGTCTGAGCGAGCGGGGCGACGGCGGTCTTGACGGCCTCGACGATGTCGAGGAGGCCGACGCCCGTGGTGAAGACGCGCTTCACGCCGGCGGACTGGAGGACGGGGATGTCGTTCTGGGGGATGATGCCGCCCATGTGGACGGGCAGGTCGGGGCGTCCGAACTCGCGGAGCGATTCGAGGAGTTTGGGCCCGAGGACCAGGTGGGAGTTGGACATCATCGAGGCGGCGATGACGTCGCAGTCCTCATCCCGGGCGGAGATGGCGAGGCTGCGGGGCGTCTGCCAAAGGCCGGAGTAGACGACATGGACGCCCGAATCGCGGAGGGCACGGGCGATGACCTTTACACCGCGGTCGTGGCCGTCAAGGCCCATTTTGCCGAGGAGGACGCGGGGTCGGTGATCAAGGCCGGCGCAGCGGTCGGTCTTCTCGAACTCGGTGGTCGGGGCGTGGAGGGTCTGGGACATGCGGGGCCATCATATGGCCGGGGGGAGGGAAACACCGGTTCCCGCCGCCGTGCTCATGAGAACGGGTTGATGATTTCGACTCCGGCGATCGACTGCCCGCTTTGGAGGTCCTCCGTGAACAGACGGGCCACTCCGGCGTCGGCGCACGCGGCGATGAGCATCGCGTCCCATATCGAAAGACCCAACTCGCCGATCAGCCGTTGAGACCTTGCCAGGGTCGCGACTTGGGGAAGAATGATCGGAAAGCAAGACCGGAGCTGCTCGATGACCGGCGAAGGGTCACCTTGGAGTGCCCCCGTGTGCCTCATGCGGTAGCGGACAGCGGCCAACTCGCACGCCACCTGCCAAGGGATAATGGTCTCGGGAGCGGGGAGTCGCGCGAGGAGATCGATGGCCTTCGCCCGCTTCACCGCGTCGCGCGAGTCCACCGCGTAGATCAGCACGTTGGTGTCAACGGCGCTCGTGCATCTGCTCGCGGGAGACCTTCAAGCCTCCCGAGCTCAAGACCCCCGAGTCGCCGATCCGGCGGATCTCCGCGAGCGCGAGCCGCTTTCGCTCTTCGAGTTCCACGGGCGAAGGCATGATCCTGGCGATCCCGCGAGCGCCTTCGGGCAAATCGACGTTCCCCTCGGGCCGGAGAACGCCGTGCTCGAAGACGAAATGGATGTCCTGCTCGCGGATCATGGGGAATGCTAGGTGCCACGGCCGCGAGGGGACGCGCCCGCCGCGCCACGAACGAGCCGAACTGTTACCCGATCCCCTTCAACCGCATCCGCAGTTCGTCGGGGTTCGGCGTGACCTCCATGGCGACGCGGAGGTGGATGAACTCCTCGGTGACGAGTTTCACGAGGGAGCCGTTGAAATCGATCATGCCGATCTGCTGGCTTTCCTGGCTGCGGATGACGTCGAGGAGCTCGTTCTCGCGGGCCTCCATGATGTACTTGCGCACCACGGCGTTGTTGATGAGGATCTCGAGCGCGGGGATGCGGGCGATCTCGGGGCGGAGGGTCGGGAGGAGCTTCTGGTAGACGATGGCGCGCATCTGGTAGGCCAGGATCTTGCGGACCTGCTCGCGCTCGTCGGCGTGGAAGAGGTCGTAGATGCGGCCGAAGGTCTGGCTGGCGCTGGAGGCGTGGATGGTGCCGAAGACGAGGTGCCCCGTTTCCGAGGCGTGGAGGGCGGCCTCAAAGGTCTCGGAGTCGCGCATCTCGCCGATGAGGACGACGTCGGGGTTCTCGCGGACCAGGGCGCGGAGGCCGGTCTTGAAGTCGAGGACGTCGATGCCGACCTCGCGCTGGTGGATGGTGGCCTTCTGGTCCTCGAAGATGTACTCGATGGGGTCTTCGATGGTGATGATGTGGACGGGGCGCTGGGCGTTGATGTAGTTGAGCATCGACGCGATGGTCGTGCTCTTGCCCGAGCCGGTGACGCCGGCGAGCAGGACGATGCCCTGCGGCTGCAGGGCGATCTCGCTCATGACCGGGGGGAGGTAGAGGTCCTCGAAGCGGCGGATCTTGCTGGTGACCAGTCGGGCCGCGATCGAGAGCTTGCCGCGGGACTGGAACAGGTTGACGCGGAAGCGGTTGCCCTTGTCGTAGTCGTAGGCGAAGTCGACGGAGCCGAACTTGTGGAGGTCGGCGAACTGCTCCTCGGTGAGGATGTGCTTGGCGATCGAGACGAACTCCTCGAACTCGACGGGCTCGGTGTCGAGGCTCTTGAGGGCGCCGCGGAGGCGGACCTTCGGGGCGTAGCCGGACTTGATGATGAGGTCGGAGCCCTCGAACTTGATGCACGCCTGCAGGAACTTGCCGAAGCGGGTGGCGTGGGGGTCGTGCTTGCGGTCGGGGTCGAGGGTGGTGTGCCCGGCCATGGCCTGGGTGGGGACACCGACGACGGATTCGTTGAGGATGTTCATGGCTGGGCGGTGGTCGTGTGTTGGAGGGCGGTTCGGGGGAGCAAGTCTATACGGAGAACCCCCCCACTCCGATCCGTTCGGAGGGCGGTCGGCGGCTGAAAAACCGCGGTTTGGTCGCGATCGGGGCGGTCCGAGGCCCCTCGGTTACTCCGAGGTTTCGCCCGGCTTGATCTCAAGGACACGGGCGG
>JAFLCM010000075.1 GCA_017303565.1 Planctomycetota bacterium | reverse complement strand
CCTTGCTCGCCTCAGCCGCGTCCGCGACCGGCTCGCGGAACTCCTGGGCGGCCCGGGCGGGGCCGTCGGCGTCCGCGCCGAGCCGACCATCGTGATCGCGGGCGCGCCGAACGCCGGGAAGTCCGCACTCTTCAACGCGCTGCTGGGCATGCGTCGCGCCGTGGTCTCGCCCGTCGCCGGCACCACCCGCGACGCCGTCCGGGAGAGGCTCACGGTTGGCGAGTCCGGCTGGGACACGCGCTCGGCGTGGCTGGTGGACCTCGCGGGTCTCGATGAGGCGCTGGCGGCGCGCTCCGTCGTGGATCAGGCCGGACAGGCCCGCGCCTTGGCGGAACTCGCCCGTGCCGACCTGATCCTCCACTGCGTCCCCGCCAGTGAGCACCGGGCCCGGCCCGTATGGCTCGGGTCCCGCCCGGTCCTGTCCGTCCGCACCAAGGCCGACCTCCCCGGCGTTGACGCCCGCGACGGTGACGAGGTGCCCGTCTGCGCCGTGGACGGTTGGAACGTCGACGAACTCAAGGCGACCATCGCCCAACGGGTGTTCGGAAGGGCCTCGCTCGCGGGTGACGAGTCAGCGGTGTGGCCCCGCCACCGCGTTGCCCTGGAGCGTGCGCTCGCCGGCGTCGCCCGAGTCGCCGATGGCCTGACCGGCCTCGATGAAGCCGACCCGCTGCCGTCGCCGGAACTGATCGCCGCCGACCTCCGCGACGCCCTGGATGAACTGGGATCGGTGAGCGGTCGCATCGCTCCCGACGAGGTGATCGGGCGCGTGTTCTCCACCTTCTGCGTGGGGAAATAGCGGGTCGTATCGTCGATCCCGCTCGCCTGGTTTTGTCAGGTTTGTGCAAGGGTCATGGCCGCGGCTCGCCCCGGGAACACCACCCCGCGCAGTCCGTAGAATCCTGCCCACATGAACCCGCACCTGACCATCCCCGGGGCCCCGCCGCTTCTCGCCGAGGCCCTGATGCTCGTCTCGCCGTACAAGCCCGTCCTGATGCTGCTGGCGCTGGCCGGGTGGGGGTGGGTGGTGTCGTCGATTTACGACAAGGACGCCGCCCGCTGGTACCTGAAGCGCCGGATGTGGAACGCGGTGCACGTCGCGTTCGCGGCGGTGGCGCTGGGCGTGGTGGCGTTCGTCCCGCTGTCGTTCTGGATCACCTGGCCCATCATGATCGCGCTGTTGGCGACCGACCTGGTGATCTACGCGGTGAGCCGCAACGCCGACTCGCGCGTGCCCGCGACCATGAAATGGTCGTTCGACCTGAGCAAACTCGCCGCCCAGCGGGCCGCCTCCAGGGACGCCAAGAACAAGAAGGCCGGCACCAGCGCCATGGTCTTCAAGGGCGCCGGCGGCGAACTGCCCGTCCCGCCCAAGGAGTCCCCCGATTTCGAGCAGCGCCTCGCCCTCGAGCAGGTCATCGGGCGCATGATCGATCTCCGCGCCGTCCAACTCGACCTCGCGCCGGTCAAGCAGGGGGTCTACGGCGTGTCGTACATGGTCGACGGCGTCCGCACCCAGCCCGAGCCGCTCCCGCAGCCCCGGGCCCTCTGGGTCATCGACGCGCTCAAGACCGTCGCCAAACTCGACGTCAACGACCGGCGCCGTCGCCTGCAGGGCGACCTGCAACTCGGCCTCACCGGTGGCAACACCGTCCCGGCCCGCATCGTCACCGCCGGCACCTCCGGCGGCATGCGCCTGAGCCTCCTGCTCGATCCCGCCAAGCAGGTCTCCATCAAGTTCGACGACCTGGGACTCTTGCCCAACCAGAAGGAAGACCTCGCCAAGGTGCTGTCCACCCGGGGCGTGGTGCTCGTCAGTTCGCCGCCCGACAACGGGCGGACGACGTTCCTCTACGCCCTCACCCGCAAGCACGACGCCTACACCTCGAACGTCCAGACCATCGAGACCGACATCCAGACGACCATCGAGGGCGTGCGTCAGAACCTCTTCGACGCCCAGGCCGAGGGCGCGGAGTTCTCGACCACGCTGCGCTCGATCCTCCGGCGTGACCCGGACGTGGTGATGGTCTCCGATGTGCCCGACGACGCCACCTGCAAGGAGGCGAGCAAGGCGGACGTTGAGCGCTGCCGCATCTACCTGGGCATGAAGGCCGACACCCCGCTCGTCGCGCTGCAGATGTACGCCAAGGGCGTGGGCGAACAGGCCGCCGCCGCCAAGTCCTTGTCGGGGCTCCTGGGCGTGAAACTTGTCCGGCGCCTGTGCACCAACTGCAAAGTGCCCTTCGCCCCCAAGCCGGACGACCTGAAGAAACTCGGCCTGCCCCCCGACACCAAGCAGCTCCACCGCAAGGGCGGCCAGGTGATGGTCAAGGACAAGCCGGAAGTGTGCCCGGTCTGCGGCGGCACCGGCTACTTCGGCCAGATCGGCCTCTTCAGCATCCACCCCGTGGAGCAGGAAGAACGAGCCCTGATCGCCTCCAACGACGTCTCGGGCCTCCGCGCCCTGTTCCGCCAGAAGAAGCAGCAGAGCCTTCAGAGCGCCGGCCTGCAGCAGGTCATCATGGGCAACACCAGCGTCGAGGAGGTGCTGCGCGTCACCGCCGACCCCGGCGCCTCGAAGCCCTCGACCACCGCCGCCCCCGCACCCGCTCAGGGCTGAACGGTCCCCGAACGACCGGCCGCCTTCACGACTCCTTGCACTCGATCCCACGCCCTCACTCCCCAGCCTTTACTCCCCCGCCCTTGCTCCCCCCCGTCCGGGTGAAGGACGCACGAGACTCGCCATGTTCCTGAACGTCTTCGTCATCGTGTGCATCGGGCTGAGCGCCCTGCTGTGGGGCTCGAAGCAGAAGGGGCGCGGGCTGTTCAGCGCCTTCCTGCACCTGGCCTGCGTCTTCGCCGCCGGCGCCATCGCCCTGGGCCTGTGGGAGCCGCTGGTCTACGGGTTCCTGCTCAAATCGATGCCCGACTACGCCTGGACCGTGGGCCTGATCGGTCCCTTCGTGCTGGCGCTGGTGATCCTCCGCGTCGCGGTGGACGTCGCCGTGCCCAAGAACCTCGACTTCGACGACACGACGAACTTCATCGGCGGGGCGCTCTTCGGCGGGCTGTCGGGCCTCGTCGCCGCCGGCATCGTCGTCCTGGGCGTCAGCCACCTGCGCTCGGGCAAGGAACTCCTGGGATACACGCCCCTGGTCTACAAGGGCGGCAGCCTCGTCAGCGAGAAGTCGCTGTGGGTGCCCGCCGACAAACTCGTCCTCGGCGCGTACGAGAAACTCAGCCTCGCGTCCTTCTCAACCGACACCCCGCTCGCCGAGCGTCAGCCTCGCGCGTGGGAGGCCGCCGCCATGGCCCGCACCGTGGTGACGGGCAGCGGCGAGAACCAGGGCAACCGCGGGCGGACGACGATCCTCCCCGAGGACGTGTCGATCAAGGGCCGCTACGCCGTCGGACCCGCCCCCGCCGACGCCGTGCTGTCGGATTCGTTCATCCCCGGCCCCGACGGCAAGCCCAGCAAGGCCGCGTACACCGACCCCACCGGCTCCACGCCCAGCGGCGAGGCCGAACTGCACGGCTTCGTCCTCAACTTCTCCTCCGGCGCTTCCGAGAAGTCCGGCCAGGTCGTCATCGGCCCCGGCCAGGTCCGCCTCGTCTGCTCGTCGCCCGAAGGGCCGGTCGCGGTCCACCCCGCGGCGATCGTTGCCCGCCCCGAGGCCGGCCAGGGCATGTACCGCTTCCGCATGGACGCCCCGGACATCTTCATCGGCTCAGTCGGCGGCGGGAGCAACGCCGTCTTCGCCGTCGAGTTCGTCGTCCCCAAGGGCGCCACGCCCACCGATCTGTACATCAAAGGCACCCGTTTCGACCCCGGCGCGCTCGACGAGAAGAACCGCTTCGCCAACACCACCCGGCGCGACGACGCCGTCCGCGACGGCTCGCTGTTCGACCGCTTCGGCCTCGGTGTCGGCGGCTCCAAGCCCGCGCCCTCGGGCGGGCAGTCTTCGGGCACGCAGACCCCGACACCCGCCGGCGGCAAGCCCGGCGCTTCGTCGGGCGCTCCCGCTCCCGCCGCCACCGGAACCGTCGTCGCCACCGGCGGGCGGAACACCGAGATCGAGCAGTCGAGCCTCCTCCCCGACAACTACATCATCAACGCCGGCGAGCTCGGAGGCCTCGAGGTCAACTCCGACCGGCGCATCGTCGACGGCGAGCACCAGTTCGAGCGCACCGCCCTGCAGAACAACCGCGGCATCGACCGCAACCTCCGCGTCGAGCAGTTCGCGCCCACCCGCGACACCGCGGTCGTCCAACTGCTCCTTTCGCGCGACGGCGCGATGTCCACGCTCGGGCGCTCCATCGAGGCCGCCGAGGACATCCTGCCCCCGACCATCATCGACGCCGAGGGCAACCGCTACGAGGCGATCGGCTACATCTACGCCGAGGGCAACATCGTCCGCATCCGCTACACCCCCGGCAAGCCCCTCCGCGGGCTGTCGGAACTGCCCAGCCGCGTCAGCCGCTCCAAGCGCGACCAGTCGGTGCGGCTGATCTTCCGCCCCACGGCGAAGGTGAAGATCACCGAGTTCGCCCTGGGGCAGAAGACCATCTCCCGCTTCGAGCCGCCGCTTGAGACCACGCGCTGAGGCCCGCGCCCGCCGCTTTTTCCCCAACCCGCCCTTCGACCGCGGACCCTTCATGCCCGACCCCACGCCCCCAGCCGAGCGACCGCTGAACTTCATCGAACAGATCATCGAGGCCGACAACGCCGCGAAGAAGTGGGGGACCCGCCCCGACGGCACGCCCCGCGTCCACACCCGCTTCCCCCCCGAGCCCAACGGCTACCTGCACATCGGGCACGCCAAGAGCATCTGCCTCAACTACGGCCTCGCCGCGCGGTACGGGGGCAGGTTCAACCTCCGCTTCGACGACACCAACCCCGCCAAGGAAGAGCAGGAGTACGTCGACGCCATCAAGGCCGACGTCCGCTGGCTCACCTCGGCGTTCGGCGAAGGGCACTCGTTCGACGCCGGACCGCACGCCGGCGGTCTGTACTGGGCGTCGGACTACTTCCAGCAGATGTACGACTACGCCGTCGCGCTGATCAAGGCCGGCAAGGCGTACGTGTGCGAGTTGAACGCCGAGGAAGTCGCCAAGCGCCGCGGCTCGCCCAGCGTCCCCGCCACCAGCCCGTTCCGCGACCGACCCGCCGAGGAGAGCCTCCGCCTCTTCGACGAGATGCGCGCCGGCAAGCACCCCGATGGCTCGATGACCCTCCGCGCCCGGATCGACCTCGCCAGCCCCAACTTCAACCTCCGCGACCCCGTCCTATACCGCATCCTGCACGAGGAGCACCACAACACCGGGCGCAAGTGGTGCATCTACCCCATGTACGACTGGGCCCACGGCATCGAGGACTCCCTCGAGAACGTCACCCACTCCATCTGCACTCTTGAGTTCGAGAACCACCGCCCGCTCTACGACTGGTTCATGCGCGAGATCAGCGCCGCGCTCGGCGGGGCCAGGGGCGAGGGCGAGGGGACCGGGCCGTCCTCACCTGGCGGGCGCGCCGTCTGGCACAGCCAGCAGATCGAGTTCGCAAAGTTCCGCCCCACCTACACCGTCCTCAGCAAGCGCAACCTGCTGAAGATGGTCCAGGACAAACTCGTCAGCGGATGGGACGACCCGCGCATGCCGACCATCAGCGGTCTGCGCCGGCGCGGTTACACGCCCCGGGCCCTCCGCGCCGTCTGCGAGGAGGTCGGCACCACCAAGGTCGAGAGTTTCATCGACCTCGGGCGGATCGAGAACGCCGTCCGCGACCACCTGAACAAGATCGCGCCGCGCGCCATGGGCGTGCTCCGCCCGCTCAAGGTCGTCATCGAGAACTGGCCGAAGGGAACGGTCGAAGAACTCGACTTCGTCATCAACCCCGAGGACCCCGGCGCCGGCACGCGGAAGGTCCCCTTCTCCGGCACGCTCTACATCGAGCGCGAGGACTTCATGGAGGTCCCCGCCAAGAAGTACTTCCGCCTGGCGCTCGGAGACAACCCGCCGGAGGTCCGCCTCCGCTGGGCGTACTTCATCCGCGCCACCGGCGTCGTCAAGGACGCCGACGGCAACGTCACCGAGGTCCGCGCCACCTACGACCCGGCTACCAGGGGCGGCGACGCCCCCGACGGTCGCAAGGTCAAGGGCACCATCCACTGGGTCAGCGCCGAGCACGCCAGGCAGGTCGAAGTCCGCCTGTTCGACCGCATGTTCAGCGCCGAGCAGCCCGGCGAACGCACCGGCAACTGGATCGACGACCTGAACCCGAACTCGCTGGAAACAGTGCGCGCCATGGTCGAGCCGATCGTCGCGACCGCCAAGGCCGGCGATGTCTACCAGTTCGAGCGGCTCGGCTACTTCACCGCCGACCGGGACAGCGCCCCCGGAGCGCCCGTGTTCAACCGGACCGTCACACTGAAAGACACCTGGGCCAAGGCCGCGGCGAAGGAGTAAGCCGCCTCAGCACGGCCGCCCGAAGCGTGCCAGGAACAGCGCCAGGTCGCTGGTATTCACCACGCCGTCGTTGTTCAGGTCGCCGTTCGTTCCGGGCTGCACCGGCTTGCCGAAGGACGCCAGGAACAGGCTCAGGTCGGTGGTGTTCACCGCGCCGTCGAACGACAGGTCGCCCGGGCACGCCGGCGTGACGATGAGGTTCACCGGCACGGTCGTCTGCTGCCCGCACGGGCTGGTCAGGGCGCACGTGTACGCCGCGTTGTCGCGCGGGTCGGGGGTCGCGATCGTCAGCGTCGGCGTGGTCACGCCCGACACCACCGACCCGCCGATCTGCGCCCCGTTGTTCATGGGCACGCCGTTGCGCCGCCAACGGTACGCCAGCGCATCGCCCGCGGCGCCGACGCTGAACTGCGCCGTCGCGTTCTCCGCCACCGTCAGCGCCTGCGGCGGCGTGACGATCGACGGCGGGTCGCACAGCACCGTGAACTGACGCATCATCTCGTGGTCCTCGTGCTCCAGGAAATGGCAGTGGTACGAGAACGTCCCCGCGAAGCCTTCGAACTTCGCGATCACCCGCGTGATCTGCCCGGGGCGCACCTGCACGCTGTCCTTCCAGCCCGATTCCTCCGGCGGCGGCGCCTGCCGCGGCCCGTTGGGCACGATGTCGTTCCCGTTCAGGAAGAAATCCTGGCGGTCCAGCACCTGGAACTGCACCAGGTGGACGTGCAACGGGTGGCTGATCGCCGAGATGTTCACGAACGACCAGATCTCGGTGTCATTGATCCGCGGGAACTCGGTGATGTCGTCCCACAGCAGCCCGTTGATCGTCCACATGTTGTAGCCGCACGTCGGCTCGAACACCTGCTTCAGGCGGAACTCGCGCGTCACGGTCGCCTGCGCTTCCGGAGTCCGCGGCACGCTCGCCAGCGTCCCCGGCAGGAACACCGCCGGCCCGAACTCAGGCTGAACGATGAACTTCATCACGTCCGGGATCACGCCCACGCCCGGCGTGCCCGGGAACGGCGCGGGCGCCGAGTTCCGCAGGATCACCTCGGTCCCGGGAGACAGCGGCGCGAAGTCGATCACGATGTCCGCACGCTCCGAGGGCATCAGCGTCACCGAGTTCAAGGACACCGGCGCCGCCAGCAGCCCGCCGTCGGACATGATCTGCTGGAACTGCCCGTTGTTCGAAAGGCTCAGCGTGTACGTCCGCGAGCCCGACCCGTTGACGATGCGGAAGCGGTACTTCGTCCGCTTCACGTTCATGAAGGGCCACGCCTTCCCGTTCACGATGATCGTGTCGCCCAGGAAACTGTCGCTGAACAGGGAGTTGTAGCGCAGCGTCCCGTCGCCGTTGAACGACTTGTCCTGGATGATCAGCGGGACCTCGTACTCCCCGCGCGGCAGCGGCAGCGCGTCCTCCGCGTTGTCACGCAGCAGGTAGAACCCCGCGATCCCCATGTACACGTTCAGGCGCGTCAGGCCCAGCGCGTGGTCGTGGTACCACAGGGTCGCCGCCTGCTGGTCGTTGGGGTAGGTGTAGATCGGCGCCTGCTGCCCCGGCGCGATCGTCGCCTCGGGGAAGCCGTCGCTCTCCGGGCCCACCTTCGCGCCGTGCAGGTGCGTGACGTGGCGCGGCACCTGCCCCGTCACGTCCGGCCCGTGCAGGCACGTGTCCACCGGCAGCATGTGCGTCGTCCGCAGCACCCCGTTCACGTCGCGCAGGTCGTTGCTCCACCGCACCGTGACGGCCTGCCCCTTTCGCGTGCTGATCGTCGGCCCCGGGTACGTCCCGTTGTAGCCCCACATCCGCGTCGCCGGCAGGTCCCGGTGGATCGTGTGCCAGAACTCACGCACCGCGATGTCGTAGTGCGCCGCCCCGCCCGCCACGCCCGTCGTCGGCGTCGCCACCGCCGGGATCGGCAGCGCGTCCACGAACTTCTCCAGCGGGATCGGGCACGACACCACCGCGCACGTCACGTTCTCGCCCCGATAGTCGCCGCCCAGGCTCGCGCACTGCGGCGGGGTGATCTCCTGGCACGCGCCCGACGGCAGGCAGCACACCCCGATCGGCTGAGGACAAGGGTTCGGCGTGCACAGCGTCCCCACCCCGGAGAAACTCCCGCTGATCGTCGCGCAGTTCGCCGGCAGCGTCACCAGGCAGTCGCCGCTGGCCAGGCAGCACGCCCCCGCGCCCGGCGGCGGGTTGAACGTCACCGTCAACTGCGGACGGTAGGCGACCGTGTCGTTCTCCCGGCTGTCGAACCGCTTGGCGGTCCGCGCCGCCCCCTCCGCGCCCACCAGGAACCACCCGAAGTTCCCGCTCCCGTCGTTCACCCACTGCTGCACGTTGGCCACCACGCCCGCCCCGCTCCACGTGTGGTAGGTATCGAGCACCGTGCCGACCACGGCGCTGGCGCTCGGGGCCGAGACGAAGTCGCCCGCGACGGCCGTCCAGAACTGGTCCGGGTACTTGCGGTGGATCCACGTCGCGTCAGGCGCGATCGGCCCCGCCCC
>JAFLCM010000074.1 GCA_017303565.1 Planctomycetota bacterium | reverse complement strand
GGTGAGCACCACGGTCTGCACCCGCGCCGCGCCGAGTCGGCGCGCCGCTCGGGGGATCGTGACGCGCCCCGCGCCCGCCCAGTCGCCGCCGCAGTCGATCAGGATGGCCTCGCCGCCCGAGCGGACGACGGTCGCGCCGCCGCCGGTGAGGCGGATGGCGGCCGCTTCGCGCCGCGGCGCGCTGTTGGCCGGCCACGCCCATGTTTCCACGCCGAACCACACCGCCAGCCCCGCGAGCGCAAGGCCGCATCGTCGCGACCAGCCTCGGAGGATCCACCACACGGTCCACGCGGTCATGCCCGCGCACCACGCGGCGCTCACCCACCCCAGATACAGGACGCCGCCGGGAAGCGATTCCATCGCCCGGGCCGTGGTGATGAGCCATTCGCCCGGCACGCGGACGGCGTCGAGGATCAGCCCGCCGACGGACGGCGCCGCGGCGCCGACGATCAGTCCCGCGTACCCGGCGGCGCTGATGACCGCCACCAGCGGCGCCGCCACCACGTTCGCCAGCGGCCCCACGGGCGAAACGGTCCCGGTGTGCCACAGCACCACCGGCGTCGAGATCGCCCAAGCGCACAGCGCGGCGGCGACGAAGGTCTTGAACCACTCGAACGCCCGCAGAAGCAGGCCGCGAAGGCCCGCGCCGGTCTCCTCCACGCCCAGCGCCGAGCCGAACAGGCGCGTGCGAAGCGGGCGCGTCAACCAGATGAGGGCGCCGACGCCCAGGTACGACAACTGGAAGCCCGGGGCCCACAGGTCCATGGGGCGGTAGAGGATGGTCACGCACGCCGCGAGCGCGAGCGTGTTCAGCCGGTCGTAGCGCCGCCCCGCGAGCTCGGCGGCACAATAGACCAGCACCATCAAGCCGGCGCGAACAATCGGCGCCTCCGCGGGGGTGACGAGCAGGAACACCAGGACGACGACCGACAGCAGCGCGCCCTCGATCCGCGGGCGGTCGGTGAGCAGTCGCAGCAGGCCGACGGTGCACGCGGCGAGGATCGTGAGGTTGACGCCGCTGACGCTCAGGACGTGGGCGAGTCCCGCGCGGGCGAAGGCGCCGAACAGGTCGTCGGCGTGGCTCTCGCGCTCGCCCAGCAGCATCAGGCGGAGGAGCGCGTCGGACTCGCGGTCGGCGGTGTCGCCGACGCCCAAGGCGCTGGACGCGGCGTCGCGGACGCGCTGGCGCAGCGCCAGCCATGCGCCCTGCGCCCACTCGACCACGCCGCCGGCGCTCCCGCCGGCCCGCTCGACTTTCTCGCACACCCCCTGCTCCGGGATGCGCATCGATCCGGCCCGTCCGTCCTGGCGCGCGATGCGTGCCCGGTCGGGTTCGCCGGGATTCATCGCCGACGTCACGCCCCGCGCAAAGCCTCGCAGCCGCACTGTGTCGCCCGCCGCCACTCCGACCGGCTCGATCTCGCACGAAACGGTCAGGAGCCCCGACACGGGGACGACCGAAGCGTCGCCCCGGACGGCGCGCACCACGGAAGCCTCGAAGCGCCACGGCGCTCCCGCGCGCCCGGGTTCCGAGTAGGGGTCCGCGCGCTGCGCAACGATCTCGGGGCGCTCGCGGGCGAGGGCCTCCACCTCGATCATCACGGATTCGGCATCCCAGGGCAGGCGGAGCGTGTCCGCGGGCAGCCGGTCGCACCGCCAGGAAAACCACGCCGCGCCCAGCGCGACGACCGACACCATCAGCGTCACGCGGCAGGCCCAACCCCTGAGCAGCGTTGCCGCCACCGCGCACGCCGCGGCACAGCCGAGCCCTCCCCAGGGCAGTGCGCGGCCGAGCAATCCGCTTTCCGCGACCGCGAACCCGAGCGCGAGCAGCGCGAAGACGACGAATCCCCGGCGTTCACGCCACGGGACGCCGCCCTCGTCCGCCGCCCGGGACTGGTCCATGCATGCCAATCTACCCGGCGGCGTCCGGCGCGGTCACGCGGTGCGCTCGATGGCCTGTCGCCGGGCGTCGCCGACGATCTCGTCCTCGCCGCTCGGGTAGGCGATGCGGCTGTGGTAGAGCGAGCACAGGCTCTTGACGATCGCCTCCTCGATGCGGCTCAGGTCGCGCATGGTCAGGCCGCAGTCGTCGAACTGGCCGTCGGCGAGGCGCTTGGACGCGAGCGAATGAACGAGGGTGGCGATGCGGGAGGGGGTGGGCTCGGTCATGGCGCGGGTGGCGCTCTCCACCGCGTCGCAGATCATCAGGATCGCGGCCTCGCGGGTGCGGGGGCGCGGGCCGGGGTAGCGGTACTCGAGCTCGTTCGGGCTTTCGCGGTCGTCGTCCTCGGCCTGCCGCCTGGCGGCGTCGTAGAAGTACTCGACGAGCGTGGTGCCGTGGTGGCTCTCGATGTAGTGGTGGAGGCTCCTGGGCAGTCGGTACTCGCGGGCGAGTTCGACGCCGTCCTTGACGTGCCCGACGATGACCAGCAGGCTCATGGCCGGTGAGAGGCGGCTGTGGCGCGAGACGCCGCCCTGCTGGTTCTCCACGAAGTACTCGGGCTTGTTCATCTTCCCGATGTCGTGGTAGAGCGCGCCGACGTAGACGTGCAGCCCGTCGGCGCCGATGGCCTCGGCGGCGCTCTCGGCGAGCACCGCGACGGTCTGAGCGTGGTTGTAGGTTCCCGGGGCGCGCTCTTGGAGCTGGCGGAGCAGCGGGTGCTTGGGGTCGCGCAGTTCGCTGAGCGTCATGCCCGTGGTGATGTCGAAGACCTTTTCGATCGACGGCAGCAGCGCCAGGATCATCACCGCGGGCAGCATCCCCGCGGCCATGGCCCACGCCGCGTCGCGGAGCGTTTCGCCCCAAGCGCCCGGCACGAAGGGGCGCTCCAGAAGCGCCACCGCCAGCATCGCCAGGCCGAGCGCCGCCGCGACGATCAGGCCGGACCGCACCACGTCTGAACGGTGCCGCAGGTCGTTGAACTGCCACGCCACCGCCGCGACGCCGACCATCGCCACGATCACGTGCGAGATCTGCAGGTCGAGGGCCAGCCCGGTGAGCACGGCCTGCGAGCCCGCGACGGCGAGGACCAGCCGCCGGTCGTAGGCGATCACGCACACCATCGCGAGCGCCACCACCGGCGCGACGCTCGTGAACCACGCCACCGACGGGTACGACAGCGACCCGACGCAGGCGGCGATCAGCGCCGCGACCATCAGCCCCGCGAGCGCGCCGAGGCGCCACGGGCTGACCGCCAAGGGGCGGTAGAAGACGCCGATGTACCCGCCCAGCGCCCCGGCAAGCGCCGCGATCAGGCCGAGCAGCCCCACGCCGCCGGTGAGTTTCTCGGGGAGCGGCACGCCGGCGCGGTACACGTCGTTCTCGCGGAGCGCGAGCCCGAACGCGTCCGCCCCGAGCAGCTCGCCACGCCGGAAGATGATCTCGCCGGGCTTGTGGGTCACGCGCACGACCTCGACGGCGTCGGCGGCCTGCTGGCGGCGGCGCTCCGTCCCGTCGCGGTCGAAAACGAACAGGGGCGTCGTCAGGTCGTCGAGACGGTCGACGATGGGGCCGGCGGCCTCGGCGCCGGCCTCGAAGAACCCGGCCTCGCGGACGATCGACTCGAAGCGGCGCCGGATCTTGGCGCGCATGTCGGGCTCGTTCGAGTCCACGTTCATGGCGTCGAACTTGCCGACGGTTTCGGTGACGGACTCGCCGACGCGGAGTTCGAGCCGCTCGGTTCCGTCCTGCAGCGCTACCTGGAACTCGGCGCGGGCGAGCAGGGGCGTGCGGGCCAGCAATCCGGCGAGCGCCTCGGCGCGGGCCTGCCACGTCTGGCTGGGCTGCCCGTCCGCGGTCTGGGCCTTGAGCGCCGCGAAGCGCTCGGGGGTCAGGCGGAAGGTGCGGGCCACCTCGGGGATGACCTTGTCGATCTCGCCCGCCGCGGCGAGCACGGCGGGGAGCGCCCGGACCGAGTTCTCGATCTCGTCGAGCACCTTCCGGTCCGCGCGGTACACACGGGGGGCGAGGGTGCGCTTGAGTTCCCGCTGCGCCCTCGTCTGCTCCTCGTCGATGTCGCTGAACTCGACGCGGACGGTGCGCGTCTCGCCCATCACGCGCCCCGGGACGACCAGCAGCCCGCCCCGCGAGAACCAGACGGTGACGGCGGCGGCCAGCACGAACAGCGCGGCGATCCCCGCCACGGGCAGGAACGCGGGGTGCGCCAGCACGTCGCGCACCACGATCGGTTCTTTCAGGACGAGCCAGCGCCTGCCCGCGCGGCGTTTCATCTTCGCCGCCAGGGCCTCGCGCCGGGAAACCGGGGCGCCGCGGTCAGCCATGCCCACCGCCGCCTTCCCGCCCGGCGCCACCCCCGGCGTCGCCCGTTCCGGAATCGTCGTAGCAGGCGATGATCCGCTGGACCAGCTGGTGGCGGACGATGTCGCCGCTGGTGAGCGTGCAGAACGAGACGCCCGCGGCCCGGCGCAGTCGGCGCGCCGCATCGATCAGCCCGCTCTCGCGCGGGTCGGGCAGGTCGACCTGCGTCGGGTCGCCCGTCACCACCATCTTGGAGCGCTGGCCCATGCGGGTCAGGAACATCTGCATCTGGCCCTTGGTGGTGTTCTGGGCCTCATCGAGGATGATGAAGGCGTCGTTGATCGTCCGCCCGCGCATGAAGGCCAAGGGCACCACCTCGATCACGTCCGAGGCCATGAAGCGACGGAGCGTCGAGTGGTCGAGCATGTCGCCCAGCGCGTCCCACAGGGGGCGCAGGTACGGGTTCACCTTGGCGAACTGGTCGCCCGGCAGGTAGCCGAGTTTCTCCCCCGCCTCGACCGCCGGACGTGCGAGGACCGCCCGCTTCACCCGCCCGGTGCGGAGCAGGTGGATCGCCGCCGCCACCGCGAGGTAGGTCTTGCCCGTGCCCGCCGGCCCGATGCCGAAGACCAGGTCGTGGTCGCGGATGGCGTCGAGGTAGACCTTCTGGTTGTCGCCCTTGGGCTGGACCCGACGACCGCCCGCGAAGACGTTGAGCCCAGAGCCCCAGTTGGACTCGATGGGGGCGTCCGGACCGGCGAAGTCGATCGCTTCGGCGGGCGCCCCGTCCGGCTCGTCCCCGTCGTGACGCCGGGTGCGACCCCCCTCCCAGCCCGCCTTGGAGATGATGTCGACGACCTCGCGCCGGGAAAGGGCCTGTCCCCGCTCGGAGGCCTCGATGAGGGACTCGAGCACCCGGCGGGCAGCGTCCACGGCATCGCCGTCGCCCTTGACGCGGACGATGTCCTCCCGCGCGGCGATGTTGACGCCGAGCGCTTCCCGGATCATCTTCAGGTTCCGCTCGGCGGCCCCGTAGACCGGGACCCGCTCGACGGATTGGGGTACTCGAATGGTGATTTCCAACGCGAAGGGCACTCCAACCGGGCCGAAGCCGGACGCGACGCGCCCGAAACACACCGGGCACTCCGCCGACGCGGCATCCACGCTCGAACTCGCCCCCGCGCTCTCTCGAACAGACCGCCCCGTTCTTGTCGGTCATTCTAGAACTCCCCACAGGCGGACACCCCGCGCACCTGCGTTCATTTGTACTTTGTTTGGGTTTATCGCGGTTATGGGACTTTCGATCGGCCTCGGCGCGTGCGCGGAGCAGGGCGGGCAGGGCGTTCCCGGCATGGACATGTCCGTCGGCGGGCTGATCACGTCGCGGATGAGCCAGCCGCCGCCGTCGGGCGCGTTCGAGTCGGCGGGCAAGCAAGTGACCGGGCGCGTGCGCGACCTGGACTCGGCGGTGTCGTGGAGCATGTCCCGGGAGCAGATGGCGGTGGTCGAGCAGATGGACACGCCCGCGGACGCTCCGGCGCTCGGGCCGGGCGAGCGCGTGTACCGCATGGTCACGATGCAGGACCGGCCCATCTGGCTGAAGGTTTCTTGGGAGGGCGCAGAGGCGCCGAACGACACGGTGGCGCGGCGCAGCGATCAGCGCCTGACGCTGTGGGCCCGCGCGGGCGAGTTTGGGGACACTTCAGTGGAGGACAGGCTCATCAGGCGCGTGAGCGAGCGGTTGGAAGACCTGCGCAAGCAGTTGAAGTAGCGGCGACCCCTCAAGGATTCCCCGCGCTGTCGCGGTTTTGCGGCTTGCCCCGAATCCGGCCCGCCGGAGCCCCGAAGTGCTTTGGCCGTCCGCGTTGACGGCAAGGTCTCTCACCCGAAGCGCTCGTTTGTTCCGGCTGTGCGAGCGCCGATCACGCATCGACGAAGCCGCTGATTCTCGGGCGCACGGCGTGTGCCGACCCGCTGTCCACTGTCTCCACCTTTTTCTTGAGGAGTCTCTCATGGTCAAGCACCAACGGTGCCTGGGTATCGCTCTGTCCGCCCTCGCCCTGGCCGCGTTCGCGGGCACGGTGATCGCCCGTGGTTCGTGCGGGGAGAAGTCCGCGGCGGCCTCGAACGGCGCGGTGATGATGCCCGCGTCGACCGAGGGTAAGGACATCGTGGCGACGGCGGTCTCCGCCGGCCAGTTCAATACCCTCGCCGCGGCGCTGAAGGCCGCGGGCCTGGTCGAGGCGCTGCAGGGCAAGGGCCCGTTCACGGTGTTCGCCCCGACCGATGAGGCGTTCGCCAAGTTGCCCAAGGGCACGGTCGAGGGGCTGCTGAAGCCGGAGAACAAGGCGAAGCTGCAGGCGATCCTGAAGTACCACGTGGTGTCCGGGATCGTGACGAGCAAGGAGATTGGCAACGTCCCCGCCGCCGCCACGCTGCAGGGCCAGATCGTCAAGCCATCGGTGACGGACTCGGGCGTGAAGGTCAACGCCGCGAACGTGGTGAAGGCCGACATCGGCTGCACCAACGGCGTGATCCACGTGATCGACAACGTGATCCTCCCCGAGTCGCGGACCATCCCCGCGCTGGCGAAGGACAACGGGAGCTTCAAGACGCTGCTGGCGGCCGTCGAGGCGGCGGGATTGGCCGAGACGCTGTCGGGCCCCGGGCCCTTCACGGTCTTCGCGCCGACCGATGAGGCGTTCGCCAAACTGCCCAAGCCGGTTCTCGGCGCGCTGCTGAAGCCGGAGAACAAGGACACGCTCACCAAGATCCTGACCTACCACGTCGTCAGCGGTCGCGTGACCAGCGTCGACGCGGTGAAGGCGGGCAAGGCCGCCACCCTCGAGGGCGGCTCGGTCGCCGCGACTAGCGCCGGCGGCAAGGTGATGATCAACGCCTCGACCGTCGCGATCGCCGACATCGACGCGGCCAACGGCGTGGTCCACGCCATCGACACGGTGCTCATCCCCGAGTCCGTCGCCAAAACGCTCTCGACGCTCTCGATGACCACGCCGCGCGACGTGGTGGAACTGGCCATCAACGCCGGGGCCCCGATGTTCAACCACGGCGACCACGCCGGGTGCGCCAAGGTGTACGAGGTGGCGATGACCGCGCTGATGGCGATGCCCGAGGCCAGCGTTAGCGCCGACCAGCGCATGACGCTGGCGAAGGCGATGGAGTCGGGCCGCGCCACCCACGACATGGGCGAGCGGGCCTGGACCTACCGGCGCGCCCTCGACCGCATGATGACCACGACCGAGATGACCACCGCCTCGCGGTGATCGGGGCCTCTCTCACGCACACTCACACTCAAAGCAAGGGGCGCCGCGGCGTAACCGTCGCGGCGCCCGATTCCATTGCGGGTCCTTCGGTCAGGAGCGGACGAGCTTCCGGCTGGCCTGCTTCAGCACGTGGTGGGCCACCTGCGCGGTGCTGTAGCCCGCGGGGACGCGGACGTACGCCTTGTCGTAGCGGTCGCACATCTCGGCCAGGTCGTCGACGAAGGCGTGGCCGGAGAAGCGGATGAGCACGATCACCACGTCGGCGCGGGCGACCTCGGGCTCGAAGGGCGCGGTGGACTGGTGCTCGTTGGTGGTCATCCAGCGGAGTTCGCCGATGAGCAGGTCCCGTTCGAGGGCGCGGCGAGCCATCTCGTTCTTCTGGCCGCCGACGAGGAACACCCGCCTGCCCTCGAGCAGTTTCGCGGCCTGCAGGACCTCGGCGGTCGGGGCCCGGGCGGGGGGCGGTTCGCGTCCCTGGTCGCGCGAGGCGACGAAGCGCTGCACCTCGACCAGCACGCGCCGGAGCGGGTCGGACGCGTCGAAATCGTCGGGCAGGCGTTCCTCCACCGGCATGATGATCTCGCGGAGCTCGGCGTCCGAGGGTTGCACGCCCGCGGCGAGCAGCGCCGCCACCGCCGCGTCGAGCGAGCGGGATCGCTCGAGCGACTCCTCGCCCGGCTCGGCCTCGGCGAGGCGCTTGACCTCATACTTCACCTTATTGAGGAGCTTGGTGCGCTCCTTCGCCGCCGAGCGGGTGGCGTCGAACTCCTTTGCCAGGGCCGCCAGGTCGCCCGAGACGCGCGCGTGGGCCGCGGGGTCGGCCCCGTCGTTGAGCCGCATGAAGCGACCGATGAAGTGGCGGTGGGTCTGCGAGTAGTCGCGGAGCCAGTCGTAGGAATCGAACTGGTCCTGCTCGCGTTCGATGAACAGCCGCTCCTCGCAGGCGACACGCAGCGCCGACTGGGCCTCGGCCAGGAGCAAGAGGGCCCGCTCGATGAAGCGGGGGCGGCGCTCGTCGTCGGCATCGACGCGCGCGGCCAGGTCCGCTGCGGACGCAAGGTTCTCGTACAGCGCCGCGAACAGCCCGAGCGTCTCGTCGTCGGGCATGCGGCCCGCGAAGTTGGGATCGACCATCCACACCCAGCACGAGGGCAGGGCCTTGGCCCTTTCGACCACGGCTCGGTCGGTCGGGGCGACCTCCATCATGTGGTCCGCGTTGGCCGCCTTGAGCGCCCGACGCCGGACCGCCCAGCGGCACGCCTCGGACTTCAGGCGGCAGCGGTCGGCCACGGCCTTCAGGTCCGGCCCGGTGAAGAGCGGGCGTGTCGGCTGCTCGACCACCAGGGGACGCCCGAACTCCTTGGGCGCGGTGATGTCGTAGGTGACTTCGACCTCCACCTGCTGACCGCCGATGGTCATCGTGGTCTTCTTGGTGG
>JAFLCM010000073.1 GCA_017303565.1 Planctomycetota bacterium | reverse complement strand
GCGGGCGATCCGCGCGGGTTCACCATGTTCGCCATCCTGGTGAAGATCAAGAAGCGGGACGTCACGCCGCTTTGCTCGACCTACATGCATGTCATTGGCGACGAAATCGACTGGAGCGAGATCACCACGCTGTTCGCCGGCTCGGGCATGCGCTGGGACGGCGCGGTTTTTTTCCCCAAGCGTGACTTCCGGCACGGCGGGCCGCTCGACAACCCGAGCGCTCGCCTGTTCCTGCTCGATCAGGAAGCCAAGGTCGCGGAGGATCGGCTGGCGATCAACGAAGGCCATTTCTTCGACGGATGGGGTCGCCGGATGCGGGTCGACGAGGTTCCGGCATGACGGCGGAGGCGTGGGCCGCGGCCTCTCCCGATGGGACCGAGCCGCCGGAGACAATGATCGAGCCCCCCACCGCTCGGCCCATCTCCGACGCCGCCGGGGAGCGCGTGCCGGGGCGGATCGCGACGGGGATCGGCGAGTTCGACCGCGTGCTCGGCGGCGGGCTGGTGCCGGGGTCGGCGGTGCTGCTGGGCGGCGACCCGGGGATCGGGAAGTCCACGCTCGTGCTGCAGTCGCTGGGCCTCATGTCGTCGCCGGGGCGGAGCCTGAAGGAGAACCTCTCGCGGCGCGACCCGATCCGAACGCTGTACGTCACCAGCGAGGAATCGGCGGAGCAGGTGCGGCTCCGGGCCGCGCGGCTGGGTGTCACCGAGAGCGAGCATTTGTTCGTTCTCGCGGACACGAACCTGGCGCGGATCGTCGAGCAGGCGCGGCGGGTGCGGCCCGCGGTGATGGCCATCGACTCGATCCAGATGATCTACAAGGGAGACCTCGACGCCTCGCCCGGCACCGTGCCGCAGCTGCGGCGCTGCTGCACCGACCTGGTGTACCTGGCGAAGGTCACGGGCACGGCGGTGATCCTGATCGGGCACGTGACCAAGGACGGGCAACTGGCGGGGCCGCGGCTGCTCGAACACCTTGTCGACGCGGTGCTCTACTTCGAGGGCGACCGCTACCACGCGCACCGGGTGGTGCGGGCGGTGAAGAACCGCTTCGGAACGACCCTGGAGATCGGGCTGTTCGAGATGTCGGGCTCGGGGCTGGTGGAAGTGCCGGATGGGGCGAGCGTGGCGGCGGCGGCGCTGGGGACCGAGCCGCGCCCGGGCAGCATCGTCTGCCCGGTGGTCACGGGGACGCGCTGCGTGCTGGTGGAACTGCAGGCGCTGACGGCGATGGGCTTTCCCGGGGCCGTGCGACGCAAGACCAGCGGGGTCGATGCGAGTCGAGTGGCGATGCTCATTGCGGTACTGGAGCAGCACGCCGGCCTGCGGCTGTACGACCGGGACGTCTTCGCGAGCGCGGTCGGGGGCGTGCGTGTCAACGAGCCGGCCTCGGACCTGGCGCTGGCACTCGCAATCGGCGGCGCGTTCCACAACCGGGCCCTGCGCGGACCCGCGACCGCGGCGGTCGGTGAGGTCGGCCTCGGCGGCGAGGTGCGGGCGGTGAACCAGATGGAATCCCGCATCCGCGAGGCGGCCCGGCTGGGCTATGCACGGCTGCTGGCGCCGGCGGGAGCCGCGGCGCCCAAGGGCGTCAGGATCGAGGTCGTCCCCTGCCGCACGCTGCAGCAGGCGATGGGGGAACTGGCCTGAATGAGCCTCGTTCCTCCCCCCCACTCACGACCCCCCACTGCCGACTCCCGTCGATAGCATCCGCCCATGCTGACTGTCGGGATCGTGATCGTCTGCTGGTCGGGGCTGGTGGCGTTCGGCGCGTGGGTGCGTACGGCCCGGATCAGGCCCGATGACGACCTGACGGCCCTGATTGTCCGTGTGATGCAGGTCTACGCCCGGAGCGTCCACGGGCTGCGCGTGGAGGGGGCGGGCTTTGTTCCTCGGCGTGGGCAACTGCCGGACTCGGGCGCTGCACCGCTCATCGTCGTCGCGAACCACACGGCTTTCATCGACCCAATCCTCGTGCAGGCGGCCCTGCCCTTCGAGGTCCGCTGGATCATGGCGAAGGACATGGCGACGCCCAGCGCCGGTTGGCTGTGGGACCTCGCGCGGGTGATCCTCGTGGACCGGCGCTCAAACGATTCCGCCCCGCTGCGCGAGGCGATCCGGCATCTGAAGAGCGGCGGCGTGGTGGGCGTCTTTCCCGAGGGCTACATCGAGCGCCCGCCCCGGGTGGTCTACCCGTTCCAGGACGGCGTGGGCCTGCTGGTGGCGCGGACGGGGGCGGCGGTGCTGCCGGTGGTGATCGACGGAACGCCGCAGGTGGAGGACGGATCTGGGGCGCTCGTGACGCCCAGCCGCTCGCGGGTGCGGTTCCTCGCGCCGATCCGGTACAAGGACCGGGGGATGAGCGCCGCCGAGATCGCGAGAGACCTGCGCCGGGTGTTCGTTGATGCGACCGGCTGGCCGACCAGCGACCGCACGCCGCGCTGGGAAAACGGCGCGTGGACGGACATCGGGCTGGACGGGCGGGAGATTCGGCGCGACCTTGAGTGAACGCGAAACGAAGAACCCCGGCTCAGGGAGCCGGGGCTTGGTAGATTTTTCGCGTGCGGTCTCGGGTGCTTACGGGCACGGGTCGCCGAAAACACCGAGGAAGATCGTGAGGTCCGCGGTGTTGACGGTGTTGTCGTCGTTGAGGTCGCAGAGGAGATTGCCGTTGTCGCCGAACTGGCCGAGGAAGATGACGAGGTCGGCGGTGTCGCGCTGGCCGTCGGCGTTGAAGTCGCCGATGCACGGGGGGGGCACGGCCTCGTAGGCGCCAATGTCGACCGGCGGCGTGCCCTCGCCGGTGTTCGGCGCGGAGTTGATGTCCTTCAGGCGGGCGCGACCGGCGAGGTCGTACGGGGTGAACTCGAAAGTCACGCCGTCGTTGTCGAGGTCGATGGTGTCCAGGGGAAGCAGCAGGTTTTTCCCGGCGTCGATGATCTGGCTGACGCCGACCCTGAGGGTGTAGTCGTCGTCGAGGGTGCCGAAGACGGTGTCGGGCCCGACGGCGTGGGTGAAACCGGGGTTGGTGACGGTGCCGGAGCCCTGGATCACGGAGAACTGGAGATTGCCGGTGGCAGGGGTGACTGCGGCGAAGTTGTCGCTCACGCTGCCGGAGCCGGAGGCATCCATGTTGCCCCAGAAGATGGAGTTGGCGGAATCGAGGTCGGCGCCGCCGACGGCGACGACGCCGCCGTAGTTGCCGAGGCTGAGGTTGAAGCCGACGGTGCAGTTGCGCATGTCGACGGAGGCCGACGAGCCGGTGGCGAAGAGCGCGCCGCCGCGGGATGTCTCGGCGTTGGCCACGTTGCCGGAGAACAGGCAGTTGGTGAGTGTGACGGGGCAGTCGTCGACGAAGAGCCCACCGCCGTCGGCGACGAACGAGTTGTTTCCGAGGAAGCGGCAGTTGACGAAGTTAGCGCTGGAGTTGGCCCGGACGCTGACGCCGCCGCCGCGGGAGTTGAAGTTGAAGTTGTCGATGAAGGTGCAGAACTCGAAGCGGACATCGGCGAAGCTCCGAACGTACAGGGGCGCGTCGTTGGTGCTGGTGTTGTCGCGGAAGACGCAGTGGCGGATGACCGCACCGGAGCCGCTGGCCTGCAGGGCCGCGCCGGTGTCCTCGCCGTTGATGGTGCCGTTGGCGTAGCCGCGGGTGATGGTGAAGTTGTCGACGATGACATCGTCGGCGTTGTTGATGTTCAGGACGTTGTACGAGTTGTCGGTGGCGGTGGCGGCGCCGATCTCGCCCGAGAGGGTGGAGACGACGGTGCCGGGGGCGAATCGCTGGTTCAGGGACGTTTCCGTGGCGTTGAACCCGCCGTAGAGGTGCACGCCGTCACCGACGTAGAAGTCGGCGGAGCGGCTGTTGAAGTTCATGTTGGGCTTGTAGGCGCCGCCCGCGACCCACACATCGACGCCGGGGCCCGCGTACCAGGCGATGGTGAGGACCCTGTCGAGATCGGGGTCGGCGTCGGCCCACGAGCGCCCGGTCTTGAGGCCGCTGACGGGCGGGTTGTCGTTGGCGAAGAGGCGGAAGCGCCCGGTATCGACCTTGTGGAGCTGGATGCCCGCGAGGTAGGCTGGGTCGTCGCTGCCGTTGATCACGACGCTGATCAGCCCGCCCTGCGTCACGGTGCGGAGCATGACGGTGTAGTTCTTGAGGAAGCCGTACTCGTTCACGCCCAACGGGCCGAGGGCCTCGCCGGACATGCTCTGGCTGTCCTGGTAACTCGAACTGTTCTGGACGGTGACGATCTGCGACTGGCCCGCGGGCTGCGGGGCGTAGGTGAACACCGCGTACGTGCCGGCGTCGAGGTTGCCGAAGTTGTAGGTGATGATCTGGCCCGTGGGCACCGCCTGCACGTCGTCCATCAGCAGCGCGAACGAGCCCGTCGTGTCGGGATCGGGCACCGAGACGTACGACGACATGGTTGTGGTCCGCGACAGCGTCACGCCGCTGGGCTGGCCGTCGAGCCCCAAGAGGTTCGACAGAGAGGGTGTTGCGGCGCTGACGGCGTTCCAGTAGCCCGGCTGACCGGCGGCGCCCTGATACGTGGAGGGCGGCGTGCCCGCGCCCTCCCCGGCGGCGACGTTCACGTCGAGGTTGATGGACTGGGCGAGCGCCGGCATGGCCAGAGCGAGCAGCGCGAGCGGGGTTGGCGCGATCCTGAGCAAATTCATTGGAAGCCTCGGAGATTGATCGGGTGCGGGAAGGGGCAAAACGGGTCATGGCCCCGGATGGGGAGTGCGCTCAGGGATCGCGTGTGACGGGCGCACGAAAAAACCCAGGCTGGTTGGGCCTGGGCTTTCGATGGCTCTCGATGTGCTTGGATCGCGGGTTACGGGCAGGGCTGGCCGAAGACGCCGAGGAAGCGGGTGAGGTCCGCGGTGTTGACGATCCCGTCGCCGGTCAGGTCGCTGGGGATGCCGGGGCCGCTGAGGCCGAAGTCGCCAAGGAAGATGACGAGGTCGGCGGTGTCGCGGACGCCGTCGCCATTGAAGTCGCCGGTGCAGGGGGCGGGGACGGCCTCGTAGGCGCCGCGGTCGGGCATGGGAGCGCCGTTGGCGCCGGTGTCCACCACCGAGTTGATGTTGAGTCGGCGGGCGTTCAGGTCGAGGTCGAATGGGACGGCCTCCGCGGTGTTGGCGTCGGCGTCGAGATCGCCGAAGTCCGCGCCGACCTGGTTGCTGTCGCCGGCGTCGATGCACGGGCTCGAGCCCTGCAGGCGGAGATTGTCGTCGGTGGTGCCGAAGGTGTTATCGCCGCCGTCCGCGTCGGTGAAGAGGGGATTCTGCCCGTTCTGGCCGGCGCGCCCCTGGACGGTGGTGAACGACTCGGTCGAGAGCGAGCCCTGGACGCCGATGGCCTCGATGTTGTCGATCTCGCTGCCGGGCCCGTCGAAGTCGGCGTTGTCCCAGAGGATGCAGTTGCGGAAAGTGACGTCGGCGCCGAGGGTGGCGTAGACGCCGCCGGTGCCGCCGCCGCAGAGGTTGTGGGAGAAGGTGCAGCCGCGGAAGGTGACGTCGCCGGCCTCGGACTTGCACGCGACGGCGCCGCCCTTGGAGAGGCTGGAGGCGGCGATGTTGCCGGAGAAGGTGGTGTTCACGACCTCGCCGGGCTGGGCCTCGGTGGTGAAGGCGCCGCCGTCACCGATGGCGTAGTTGCCGATGAACTGGCTGTTGACGATCTTGAAGGAAGCGGCGTTGCCGGTGAAGTAGACGGCGCCGCCGGTGGCGTTGTTGCAGTCGTTGTTGTAGAAGAGGCAGTTGACGAACGAGGGGTCGGTGACGCCGTCGACGTACACCGCGCCGCCGTCGTTCTGGGCCTCGTTGGAGATGAACTTGCAGTTGCGGAAGCGCGGCGAGCAGTCGCCGGTGATGAGAACGCCGCCGCCGCGGGACTGGGTGCCGGTGCCGTTGGCGTAGCCGCCGGAGATGGTGAAGCCGTCGATGATGTTCGTGCCCTCGGACGTGGCGTCCATGGTGACGACGTTGTAGCAGTTGTCGGTGTCGCCCGAGCCGCCGATGGCGCCGGACATGGCTGTGATGAAGAAGGCGGGGCTGGTGCGCTGGGCGAGCGAGGTCTCGTTGCCGGCGAAGCCGCCGTACATCACCGTGTTCTCGGGGATGACGAAGGTGGAAGCGCGGGTGGTGCCGGGCTCGTAGAAGCCGGAGGCGACCCAGACTTCGGAGTTGGGCCCGCCGGCGCGGGAGACCGATCGGAGGGCCATCTGCAGGTCGGTGTAGGCGTCGGTCCAGGAGCCGCCGGCGTCGATGCCCGCGGCATTGTCGTTGACGTAGAAGCGGACGCGGTCGGAGGTCATCTTGACGATCTGGATGCCGCCGCAGCACGCGAACCCGTTGAGCGAGTCGGCGAGCACGTTCACGGTGATCGAGCCGCCCGCGGCGACGCCCTTGCGGACGTGGATGGCGTGGGTGGTGCCGGGGATCCACTTGTTGCCGTTGATGGTGCCGCCGACCGACTGGGTGGCGAGGCTCACCGAGCCGGGGACGCTCACCAGCGCCTTGCTGCTGGGATCATCGGGGTTGGCGGCGTAGGTGAACACCGCGTAGTCGCCGGCGGCGAGGTTGTTGAACGTGTACACCAGCGTGCCCTGGGGGCTCAGCCGCTGGTAGTCGTCGTGCAGCAGCGAGAAGTTGCCGGTGGTGGTCAGGTTGGTCGTGTTGATGAACGTGCCGTTGGTCGCGCGGCTGAGCGTGACCGACGAGGCGGAGCCGTCGAGGTTGGCCAGCGCGACCGAGTTGGGGCTGGACGACAGCACGCTGTTCCAGGTGCCGGGCTGGCCAGCAGCGGCGGCGTAGGTGCTCACGGGTACGCCGGCGCCGAAGCCGGAGGTGCTGTTGATGTCGACGTTGAACGACTGGGCCGACGCACCCCCGGACAGGGCGGCAACCAGGGCTGAAAGGGTCACGAACAGACGGGCGTTCATAGGGCTCTCCGAGGTGTGTGAGTGAGTGCTCGGGGGACAGACCGAGTCGCGGGCGTTGCTTCCGCGCCACTCCCCCATGCGACGCCGCGTGCCGGGGTGGCTGGTGGATTTCGGACCGAGCGCGACCGCGGGGAGCCGGGGCGCGAAAAACCCCGGTCAGGGGACCGGGGCGGTGTGAATCTGGGGAATCTGGGAGCGGCTCCCTAGCGGCATGGCCGCCCGAACACGCCGAGAAAGATCGTGAGGTCCGGGGTGCTGACGAACCCGTCGCCGTTCATGTCGCCGACGCCCCAGGGCGCGACGCCCTGCCCGAACTGGCCTAGGAACATCACCAGGTCGGCGGTGTCGCGCTGGCCGTCGTGGTTGAAGTCGCCGAGGCAGGTGGGCGGCGGGGTGAAGCGGAGGATCGCTTGGCGGTCGTCGGCGAGGTAGACGCGGAAGGCGACCTGGCCGGCGTCGTTGATGGCGACGGCTTCGGGAGCGTCGATGGCGAGGGTGGTCGTCACGATGTCGACGGTTGAGCCGAGCAGCGGCGTGCCGTTGCGGACCAGTTCGATGAGCGGCTGTCCGGGGCGGTGGAAATAGAGGGCGTTCTCGTTGTTGCCGCCCGCCTGGGTGTTGGCGAGAGCGGTGCGGATGAACATCTCGCCGTTGTCGTTCATGCCCCAGTAGGCGAATCCGTCGTCGCCGATGACGCCGTCACCGCTGGGCGTGGGCTGGCCCTCGCGGATGACGGCGGTGAGCGGGCCGCCGTTGCCTGCGAGGATGGCGGCGTTGTCGGACTCACCCCCGGAGGTGCCGGCGAAGCGGGCGGGGAATGCGACGACGCCGGAATCACCCACGTCGGGGATGAAGACTTGTTCGATGGTGCCGTTGCCGCCAGGCGCGGGCTGCCCCCTGCGGGCGATGAGCGTGAGCGGGCCGCCGGCACCTCGGAAGATGGCCTCGTTGTCGCTCGCGCCGCCGCTGGTCCCGAGCAGTTCCGTGCGAAACGCGACGGCGTTGTTGTTGCTGACGCGGGCGGCGAGGATGAAGTTGATCCCGTTCCAGAGTTGCCCATTCAGGTCGGGCGAGGGGTCGCCCTCCCTCGCGATGGTGATGGTGTTGACACCGTTGAAGAGGTAGACGCGTCCGTCGTTCAGGTTGTCGCCCACGCCCGCGAGATCGGCGCGGAAGGCGACGGCACCGGCGGGGTTGACGCCGTACGAACCGAAGACGAGGTCGTAGGTCCCGATGCCGCCGGGGGCGAACTGCCCGCTCTTGGCGATGGTGGTGAACGGACCGCCGCCGGTGCGGAAGATGCCGGAAACGGAGTTCGGCACAGCGTCGGCGGAGAACGCGGAGAAGGTGACGGCGCCGGAATCACCGAGGTGGACGGAGTCAATCGAGGAGATGGTGCCGTTGACGCCGGGCAACGGGCCGCCCTGGCGCGCGACGTGGGCGAGCGGACCGCCCGAACCGATCATGATGCCGGAGTCGTCGTCGTCGCCCTGAGCGGTGGCCGAGAAGAGGGCGATGCCGGCGACGGCGCCCGCGGCGTTGACGCTGGTCATGATCGGGGCGCTCATCAGTCCGTTGCCGTCGGGCAGGGGCGTGTTCTCTCGTGCGATCTCGACGATGAGGCCGGGCGTGCCGCGGAACTTGGCGGAGTCGTTGCGCGTGGCCATGCTGGTGCCGGTCAGGAAGGCGCTCCAGGCGAGTTCGCCGTCGGAACTGATGGTGGGCGAGCCTGAGAAGGAGTCGATGACGCCGTCGGAGGTGGGCGTGCCGGTGACGGCGATCACCTCGACGCCGGGCGGGGTGGCGTGCGAGAGCCCGGCGAGGGCGAGGAGGGCGGAGGCGGCGGAGAGGGGGGCGGCGGCGAGGCGGGCGGCGGAGGTCGTGGCGGGTCTCACGGCAAGGTCCTTTCGTGCGGGGTTCCGGCGACGGGGTGGTCCATGGCAGAGTGCGCGTGAACGACCGGTGTGACCGACCCCCCTACGAGTTCCGCCAACCCACGAAAGCGAAAAACCCCGGCTCAACGAGCCGGGGCTTGGGAGAAGTCACTGAAATCCAGCAGGAGC
>JAFLCM010000072.1:2698-9016 GCA_017303565.1 Planctomycetota bacterium | reverse complement strand
GGGCTCGTTCTCGCGGCTGCCCGGCTCGCTCCAGAAGAACCGCGAGTACTACAGCAACTCGACGCTGAAGGTCGGCGACGGGGCCGCGGTGTCCGTCAGCAGCACGAAGGCCCACCCCACCGGGTACCAGGCGGTGGGCATCGGCGCGATCGGCGCGCTGAGCACCTTCGCGTTTGTCGCGGTGCTCCTGCTGCGCCCGAAGCCGCCCGCCGTGGTGCCGATCGCGTCCGCTGCTCCGGTGAGCGTCACGCCGCCGCCCGCGCCCTCGCCCGAACCTCTCAACCCGTGAACGCCGCGCCGGACAAGCCCGCCCCCCATCCCCGCCCTCGGGTGGTCATCCTCGGCGGCGGCTTCGCCGGACTGCGTGCCGCGCAGGCGCTCAGGTCCGCCGCGGCGGACATCACGCTCATCGACCGAAACAACCACCACCTGTTCCAGCCCCTGCTGTACCAGGTGGCGACGGCGTCGCTGAGCCCCGCCGACATCGCCGCTCCCATCCGCCAGATCCTGAAAAAGCAGCGAAACGCCCGCGTGCTGCTGGCCGAGGCCGCGTCGATCGACACCGCCCGTCGCGTCGTGCGCCTCTCCGACGGCGGGGAAGAGCCGTTCGACCACCTGATCATCGGGGTGGGGGCGCGCAACTGGTACTTCGGGCGCGACCAGTGGGCCGCCCATGCGCCGGGGCTGAAAGACGCCGCCGACGCCCTCGCCGTCCGCGAGAAGTTCCTGCTGAGTTTCGAGGCCGCCGAGCGTGAACCGGATGCGGGCCGGCGCCGCGCGATCCTGACGTTCGTGGTCATCGGTGGCGGCCCGACGGGTGTCGAACTGGCCGGTGCCATGGCCGAGATCGCCCGCCGCGCCATCCCGCGTGAGTTCCGGCGCATCGACACCACCACGGCGCGCATCATCCTGCTCGAAGGCGGCCCGAGACTCCTCGACGCTTTTCCGGAACACCTCAGCGCCCGCGCCCGCCGCGACCTCGAAGCGATGGGCGTCGAGGTGTGGACCGACTCGCGTGTCACGTCGATCGACGACCACGCCGTGACGATCGGCGAGGAGCGCATCGTCACCCGCAACGTGTTCTGGGCCGCGGGCGTGCGTGCCAGCCCGCTCGCCGAGTCGCTGGGCGTTCCGCTTGACCGGGCCGGGCGCGTCATGGTCGGGAACGACCTGTCGATCCCGGGTCATCCCAACGTCTTCGTCGTCGGCGACCTGGCGTGCGTGAACGACGCGAAGAGCGGCGCACCGGTCCCCGGCGTCGCGCCCGCCGCGATGCAAATGGGCACGTTTGTCGGGCGGCTGCTGGCGCGGGAGATCGCCGCGAGAACCCGCGGCGAGCCAGTGCTGTCGCGGCCTGCTTTCGTCTATCGCGACAAGGGCAACCTCGCGACCATTGGGCGGGCGCGGGCGGTGGGGGTCATCGCCGGTCGCGGGTTCGCGGGTTTCCCCGCTTGGGCGCTGTGGCTGGCGATCCACATCGTCTACCTCATCGGCTTCCGCAACCGCGTGCTGGTGCTCTTGCAGTGGGCGTGGGCGTACTTTCGGTACGAACGCGGGGCGAGGCTCATCACCCAGCCGTCGGCGGAGCGGGTGGCGAAGTTGCGCGGCGGAGTGTGATCTCAACGACTTCCGGCGGCACGCCGAGGCGGACTGGGACGGTCCGCCAGCCGTTCGTGCGGATCGGGTGAAGCCTCCAACTGGTAAGATTCTCGGATGGACACCGAAGCCGCCGTCCGGGAGGCGATCCGGGAGCACAACAGCGACGTGATGATTCGCTCCGTGGCGTGCGCGGTGATCGGGACCATCGGTACTCTGATCGCAATCATTCTCGTCCTGGTGTTGTTCTCGAAGGCTGCGTTCCGGTCGAACGCCGGGCTGGTTGAAATTGGGTTCATCTGCTTCCTGCTGTTCTGCTCCGGTGCACTGGCGGCGTGGCTGTCGAAAGGCGGCATCCGGAGCGCGAGCCGCGAGATCGACGACGCGATGGACACGGCGCACCAGTCGCGCGTGTCCTGGGTGCTTTTTCCTCAGATGCCCGCCGTGGCGCTGCTCGCCTGGGGCGCTTTCGGGCCGTTCGCGTTCGTTGAGGCGATCATGATGCTCCGTGAGCGGGTCTCGGCGCGAGAAGAAATCGTCCGCAGCAGCGCCGAGGTGTTGCGTCTACTGGCGTCGGACCAGCCGCTGCCGCTCAGATCGCTCGCACAACCCCGGGCCGCGGGCGTGCTGCTTCAACTGGCGCTCGCCAAACCATGTGCGGGCGCTACCCCGCCGGCGATCATCATCACCGAGAAAGGGCGCGACATGGTGCTGGGTCGGTGGCGCCGCCGCCCGTGAGCGCGGACGGGATCACCCCCGCACCGCCGCCCATCCTGCGGCTATCGCGTCCATCCTCGGATTCTCGACCACTGCCGCTTCTCCCAGTGATTGCGGCAGGATCAGGCGCAGCACGCCGCCGGCGGTCTTCTTGTCGTGGCTCATGCGCTCGACGAGCGCCGAGTCCGACGGCAGGCCCTTGACCGCCGTCGGCAGGCCGCACCGCGCCACCGCGCCGCGGACCGCGTCCACATCGGAGTCGCTCAGCCAGCCGAGCTTCCTCGACGCCGCGGCGGCGGCGATCAGCCCAAGGCCGACCGCCTCACCGTGGTGGAGCATGAACGCGGCAGAATCTGCGGAGGAGGGGCCTCCCACCGGCGAAAGCCCCGCGAGCGTCTCCATCGCGTGCGCGAACGTGTGCCCGAGGTTCAGCAGCGCCCGCCCGCCTTTGCTGGAGGGCGCCTCCTCGCGCTCGTCGGCGCTCACGACGCCCGCCTTGACCGCGACGTTGCGCGACACCAGTTCCGCCACCGCCGTGGGTTCCAACCGTCTGCACGCCTCAAGGCTGGCGAGCGTCCACGCCCACAGCGAATCGTCGCGGCCCTCGCCCGCGGGCAGCCCGCGAGAGATCAACCCGTGCTTGAGGCACTCCGCCAGCCCGGCGCTGAGTTGGCGCTGGGGCAGCGACTCGAGCGTATCGGTGTCGCACAGGACCAGGTGAGGCTGCCAGAACGCGCCGACCATGTTTTTGGCCAGCCCGTCCGCCGCCGAACCCGGCAGCGCCAGGTTCACGCCGGTCTTCCCGCCCACGGCGGCGTCCACCATCGCCAGGAGCGTGGTGGGGCAGTGGGCCACCGGCACGCCGCGCCGGTACGTCGCCGCGACGAACCCCGCGAGGTCGGTGACGATGCCGCCGCCGAGGGAGACGACCGGGTCGCTCCGCTCGTGCTTGGCCGCGAGCATGGCCCGCAGGATCTCCGCCGCGGCGTCGAGGGACTTGTGCGTCTCGGTGGCGGTCGTCTGGGAGAGCGACACGGCGTAGCCTTCGCCGCGGAGCGAGCACATCGCCGAATCGACGAGCGCCCGCGGCAGTCCGGCGTCGGCGATCAGGTGGGCACGTTTGCCGGGAGCGACGGAGCGGACCGCCATTCCAACCGCGGCCAGCAGCCCTCGCCCGCATCGAACGTGATACTCGCGCGACGCGGCGCGAACAACGACCGCGCCTGCCTCGGATGACTTGGAGTTGTCGGGCTTGCTCGCTTGTGGCATCCCATCACTCCCACTCGATCGTTGCCGGCGGCTTGCTCGAGATGTCGTACACCACTCGGTTCACGCCCTCGCCGTCGCGCGGCTTCACCTCGTTGATGATCCGCGAAGAGATGTTCGCCAGGACCGCGTAGGGGACCCGCGCCCAGTCCGCCGTCATGAAGTCCTGCGTCTCGACCGCGCGGATCGCCACCGTGTTGTGGTACGTCCGCCCGTCGCCCATCACCCCGACGCTCTTCACCGGCAGCAGGACCGCGAACACCTGGCTGGTCTTGTCGTATAGGTCCGCCGCGATGATCTCTTCCAGCAGGATCTCGTCGCAGTCGCGCAGCACGTCGAGTTTCGTCCTCGTCACCTCGCCCAAAACGCGCACGCTCAGCCCCGGGCCGGGAAAGGGGTGCCTCCACACGATCGTCTGCGGCAGCCCCAGCACCTCGCCCAGCCGCCGCACCTCGTCCTTGAACAGGTCGCGCAGCGGCTCGATGAGTTCGAAACCCAGTTCGTGCTTCGGCGGAAGGCCGCCCACGTTGTGGTGCAGCTTGATCCCCGCGCTCGTGCCCGCCGCGTTGTGGCCGCTCTCGATCACGTCCGGGTACAGCGTGCCCTGCGCGAGGAAGCTCGCGTCCTTGATGTCCCGCGTCGCCGACTTGAACACCTCGATGAACCGGCGCCCCACCCGCTTGCGCTTCTCCTGCGGGTCGGTCACGCCCGCAAGGTCGCCCAGGAACTCCGCCGAAGCGTCGATCACCCGCAGGTCGGTGTCGAAGTGCCCGCGGAACGTCGATTCCACCAGTTGCCGCTCGTTCTTGCGGAGCAGGCCGTTGTCGACGAACACGCACGTCAGTTGCGGGCCGATCGCTCGCGCCAGCAGCGCCGCGCACACGCTCGAATCCACGCCTCCCGAAAGCCCGCAGATCACGCGGGAGTCGCCCACCACATCGCGGACCCGCGACACCTCCGCCTCAAGGAAGTTCGCCATCTTCCAGGAACCGTGGCACCCGCACACCTCGTGCACGAAGTTCTGGATCATCTCGACGCCGTGGGGCGTGTGCGTCACCTCCGGGTGGAACTGCACGCCCCAGAACGGGAGTCGGCGGTGCTTCACCGCCGCGTGCGGGCAGGTTGACGTTCGGGCCAGCGTCTCGAAGTCCCGCTCCAGCCCCTGCACCTGATCGCCGTGGCTCATCCACACGCTCGTCGCGCCCGGCAGCGCCTTGAACAGCCCGGACGCGGCGCCAATCTCCAAGGACGCCCGTCCGAACTCCCGCTTCGCGCCGGCCTCCACCTTCGACCCCATCAGGTGGCACGCCAGTTGCATCCCGTAGCAGATGCCCAACACCGGCACCCCCAACTCGAAGACCCGCTTGTCCACCGTCGGCGCACCGGCCTCGTACACGCTCGAAGGGCCGCCCGACAGAATGATCCCCTTCGGTCGATACTCGCGGACCTCCTGGATCGAGACCGAAGGCGGCACCAGCAGGCTGAAGACGCCCGCCTCGCGGACCCGCCGCGCAATCAACTGGGCTGTCTGGCTCCCGAAATCGAGCACCAGGATCACGTCGTCGTGCAGGCTGCTGCGGCGGGGGCTCGCGGCGGAAGCGTCGTTCATCGGGTGATCTTACCCGGTTTCACCGGAGCCCTTCTAAAACACGAACAGCGTCTCCGCGGCTCTCGAGCTCGCGGCCGATTCCCACGACTTTCCGGGTTGTCCCTTGCTTGTGCGGAGGAATCCGCTAGTTTCGAAGCAGGAAGAAACCCGGGGCGTTCGCCCCTGCCCAAGAGGAGGAAACACGATGCGTTCTCTCAAGACCCTGACGGGCGCGTGCGCGCTCATGCTGTTCACCGGCGCCGCGCTTGCCGGCACCCCCACCGGCACGCTGTACGCCGTCGACAGCAGCCGCGCGTTCTACAAGGTGGACATCTCCACCGGCGCCAAGACCCTCATCGGCACGGTCAGCAGCAACGCCGGAACCCCCGGCGGCCTCGTCTACCGCCCCGACAACAACACCGTCTACCTCACCTCCACCGGCAACGATTCGCTCTACACGCTCGACCTGACCACCGCGACCGCCACCCTCGTCGGGGCCTACGGCGACTCCACCGTTGTCATGCACGGCCTCGAGTGGGACTCCAGCACCAACACCATGTACGCCGCGTCCGGCGGCGGCGGCAACTTCAACGCCTACACCGTTAACACCGCCACCGGCGCGGCCACCGTTCTGGGCGCGATGGGCGTGACCTCGTTCACGAACCTCGGCTACGACTCCATCAACGACGTCATGTACGCCACCAACAGCGGCACCGACTCGCTGTACACCTTCAACCGCGCCAACGGCAGCCTGTCGCTCATCGGATCCCTCGGCGGGCCCACCAACCCCAACGGCCTCGCCTTCAACCGCGACAACGGCCTGATGTACATGGTCGACAACAACACCGACAACCTCTACACCATCAACCTCGCCACCGGCGCCGCCACCGTCGTCGGCTCCACCGGCACCGGCAACCTGCTGGGCCTGGTCTACGTCCCGGTCCCGGCCCCCGGCGCCGCGGGCCTGATCGGCTTCGCGGGCCTCACGGCCCTCCGCCGTCGTCGCGCCTGATCTCTCACTCGACACTTTGGCCAAACGAAAGAACCCGCCTGAATGGCGGGTTCTTTTTTCTTGCGGCCACGAACTGTTTGAGAAGGGTGGGCCCCGCGTCAGACCTTCACGGGCGTCACGCCCGAACGGACCTCAACGA
>JAFLCM010000072.1:0-2683 GCA_017303565.1 Planctomycetota bacterium | reverse complement strand
GGCGAATCGCCCTGGCCCGCCGCCGCGGCACGGATCGTCCGCGCGATCGACGCCGTGTCGAGACCGGCCTCGGCCAACTGGTCCTTCCGCGAGTCCTGGTAGATCCACGCGTCGGGCAGGGCCATCCGCGTCACCAGCCCGGCGTCCAGCCCCATCTCGCTCGCGGCCTCGACCACCGCGGCCCCGAAGCCGCCGTGCGGCCCGTGGTCCTCGATGGTGACGATCGGCACGCGCCGCTCCAGGAGCGAGCGGATGAGCGCCGAATCAACCGGCTTGGCGAAGCGGGCGTCGTACAGGTTCGCCCGCACCTCCGGGCCCATCGAGTCGATCGCTTCGAGCGCCCCGATGACCATGGTGCCGAAGGCCATCACCGCCACGTCGGGCTTGGCGTGCTCGATGAGAGGCCGGGCCTTGCCCAGTTCGAACGCGGGGCACGCCCCGAACCGCGACAGCGCCGAAGAGCAGTTGTCACGCGGCCAGCGGCAGGCGCTCAGTCCCGCGTCGTAGCCGCGCATGAACTCCAGCGCCGCGAGCATCGAGGCCTCGTCCGCCGCCGCCGTGAGAGCGGCCTTGGGCAGCGTGCGCAGGATCGAGATGTCGCAGAAGCCGTGGTGCACGGCGCCGTCGCCGCCGACAAGGCCGGCGCGGTCGAGGCACAGCCTCACGGCCAGACCCTGCAGCGACACCTCCTGGAACGCCTGATCGAAGGCCCGCTGCAGGAACGTGGAATACACCGCGAAGAACGGCTTCCAGCCCGTCTTGGCCATGCCCGCCATCATGTCCAGCGCGTGGCTCTCGCAGATGCCCGTGTCGAACGTCCGCTCCGGGTGGGCGGCCATCACCTTGTCGATCCCGGTGCCGCCGGGCATCGCGGCGGTGCACGCGACGACCTTGGGGTCGCGCTTCATCATCTCGGTCAGCGCCTCGCCGAACGCCGAGGTGAACGAGCGGCCCTCGCTCTTGATCTCCACCCTGCACGAGTCCGGGTCGTAGTTGAACGCGGCGGGGGAGTGGAACTTCGTGGCGTCGCCCTCGGCGAACCCGTACCCCTTGCCCTTGATCGTCTTGACGTGCAGCACCATCGGGCGGTCGAAGTCCCGCGCCTCGGTCAAAACCTCGATCAGCGACCGCAGGTCGTGCCCGTCCACCGGACCCACCGCCACGAGGCCGAAGTGCTCGAACCACGAGTCCTCGGCGAGGGCGATCTTCGCCATCTCACCCAGGCGGTGGTACGCGTCCTTCACCATCCCCCCGCCGGGAAGGCCCTTCAAGACGCCGGCGGCCCGCTTCTTCATCTCCCCGTAGGTGCTGCTCAGGCGCACCCGGTCGAAGTACGACGCCACCGCGCCCTGCGGCTTGGCGATGCTCATCCCATTGTCGTTGAGAACCACCAGGAACTGGCGCTTGAGCGTGCCCGCGCCGTTCAGCCCCTCCATCGCCAGCCCGTTCACGATCGAGGCATCGCCGATCATCGTGACCACGCGCCGCCCGTTCGGGCGCGTCTCGGGCTCGAACGATTCCTTGTTCAGCAGGTCGCCGCGGGCCATGCCCACCGCGGTCGAGATCGCGGTCCCCGCGTGCCCGACGCTGAACAGGTCGAACGCGCTCTCTCGCGGCTCCGGGAAGCCCGCCATCCCCGCGCGGGTGCGCAGGTTGTCCAGCATCCCCAGCCGTCCGGTCAGCAGCTTGTGCGGGTAGCACTGGTGCCCGACGTCGAACAGCAGCCGGTCGTTCGAGAAATCGAAGACGTAGTGCAGCGCGATCGTCAGTTCCACCACGCCGAGATTCGGCGCCAGGTGACCGCCCACCTTCGACACCTGCGCGAAGATCGCCTCCCGGATCTCCTGTGCCAGGATCGGCAGCTCGTCGATCGACAGGCGGCGCAGGTCGGCGGGGGTCTTGATCGTGGGCAGTAGCGGCATCCGTGGCTCCGAAGGCAAGTTTCAGTCTTCCTTGAAAACTGTAGAAGGGCAAGAGCCCCGACGCATCATCCCCAAACCGCCCCCGATCCGCAAGGTAAAGCGCTTTCGCAACTCCCGGCTCGTCCTGCTACCGCGTCCGTACGGCCAGGTACTCGCACAGTTCGACCAGGGGCGTCCCCGCGGGGCCGAAACCGCTGACCTTCTCCAGCGCCAAGGTCCGCAAACGCGCGATCTCGCACCGTGACGCCTCGACCCCCATCACCCCGGGGTAGGTCAGTTTCCCCAGCGCCGCGTCCTTGCCCGTCGCCTTGCCGGTGTGCTCGGGGGACTGTTCCACGTCGAGGAGGTCATCGACGATCTGGAACATCAGGCCGATGGCCTCGCCGTAGACCGTCAGCGCGTCGAGCTCCGCCGACGACGCCCGCCCCGTCCCGGCCATCGCGCCCATCCGGCAGCACGCCCGCAGCAGCGCGCCGGTCTTGTTGCGGTGCACCAGTTCGAGTTTCGCCGCGTCGCTCAGGCCCGGCCCGAACCCGCCCAGGGAGTCGTACACCTGACCGGCGATCATCGCGGTGGTGCCCTGGGCCAGTTCCTTCGCCAGCGCCGCGGCCAGGGCCGCGTCGGGCGTTCGCTCCAGGATCACCTGCAGGCCCAGCGTGTTGAGCAGGTCGCCGACGAGGAGCGCCATCGCCTCGCCGTGGGCGCGGTGCGTGGTGGGGCGGCCCCGGCGCAGGTCGTCGTTGTCGAGCGCGGGCATGTCG
>JAFLCM010000071.1 GCA_017303565.1 Planctomycetota bacterium | reverse complement strand
GGTCACCGAGATCGACCCCATCTGCGCCCTGCAGGCCTGCATGAGCGGCTACGAGGTGGTCACGCTCGAGGACGCCGTCGAGACCGCCGACCTGTTCATCACCGCGACCGGCAACAAGGACATCATCACCGTCGACCACATGCGGAAGATGAAGCACAACGCCATCGTGGGCAACATCGGCCACTTCGACAACGAGATCGACATGGCCGGCCTCGAGAAGGCGGTCAAGGAGGGCAAGGTCGAGCGGATCACCATCAAGCCCCAGACCGACGAGTTCAAGTTCAAGGCCGACCCCGCCACCGGCACCAAGGCCCACAGCGTCATCATCCTCGCCGAGGGTCGCCTGATGAATCTCGGCTGCGCCACCGGTCACCCGAGCTTCGTGATGAGCAACTCGTTCACGAACCAGACCATCGCGCAGATGCACCTGTGGGCCGAGGGCAAGGACATGGGCAAGAAGGTCATCACCCTGCCCAAGCACCTCGACGAGAAGGTCGCCCGCCTGCACCTGGGCAAGCTCGGCGCGCGGCTGACCAAGCTCCGCCCCGACCAGGCGACCTACATCGGCGTCCACGCAGACGGCCCGTACAAGCCCGAGCATTACCGGTATTGATCCGGGAAGGCACTGGGCACTGGGCACTAGCAGTGAGTGCCGGGGCCTGAGTGCGAAGCGAGAACCACGGGCCGCGTCGAGTCTTCGGCGCGGCCTTTTTCGTTGGCGCCGCCGGGCCGACCGCAACCGGCACGGCTACCGCGCGATGTGCCCGAGCGTGACGCGATTCTCGGGGTTGATGTCGCCGCGCTCGAAGGCCGAGGCGTTGTCGATCGTCGTCTTCGCGATCGCCGTGACCGCCTCGTGCGTGAAGAACCCCTGGTGCGCGGTGATGAGTACGTTGGGGAAACTCATCAGACGGGTGAAGACGTCGTCCTGGATGGGCTGGCTGGAGAGGTCGCGGAAGAACAGGTCGCCCTCTTCTTCGTAGACGTCGAGGCCGACGGAGCCAACGGCGCCGCGCTTGAGGGCTGCGATCAGGGCGCGGGTGTCGATCACGCCGCCGCGGCTGGAGTTGATCAGCATCACGCCCGGCTTCATGACCCCGAGGGCGCTGTGCCCGATGAGGTGATGGGTCGCGGGCGTGAGCGGGCAGTGCAGGGTGATGATGTCGGATTGCGCGTAAAGATCGGCCAGCGGGACGTAATGGACGCCCAGCGCGACGCAGGCGGGGTTGGGTGAAGGATCGGCGGCGATGACGCGGCAGCCGAATCCGGTCAGGATGCGGCACACGACTTCCCCGATCTTGCCCGTACCGATCACCCCAACGGTCTTGGCGTGCATGTCGAAGCCCATCAGCCCGTCGAGCGCAAAGTTCTGCTCGCGCACGCGGTTGAAGGCGCGGTGGAACTTCCGGTTCAGGGTCAGCATCAGGCCGACGGCGTGCTCGGCGACGGCGTGGGGCGAGTACGCCGGCACGCGCAGCACCGTCACGCCGAGCCGGTCGGCTTCTTCGATGTCCACGTGGTTGAAGCCGGCGGAACGCAGCGCGAGCAGCCGCACGCCGATCGCGTGCAGTTCCCTCAGCACCGGCGCGGAGGCGTCGTCGCCGACAAAGATGGACACGCCGGGGCACCCGCGGGCGAGACCCACGGTCGAGGCTGAGAGCCGCGCGTCGAGGTACAGCAGTTCCAGAGCAGGGCGAGAACCGCCCGGCGCCGCGGCGTTGGCGGCGTCGAGGAAGGGCCTTTCGTAGGGCTTCGTGGAATAGACCGCGAGTCTCATCGCGCAGCGCTCCTCGTGCGATTGAAGGCGTTGATTGGCGCGCGATGAGTCTATGAGTTGAATGGAGCCGGGGGGAATCGAACCCCCGTCCCGAAACAGTCCGCACGGCGCCTCCACGCGCGTCTCTGGCGATTGATCTTGGCAGGCCGCCGCCGCCAGCGGCGTCGGACCCTGCCCAGCCCCTGTGTTGCTTCTTGTCTCCCGCGCACCGGGGCGCAACGGGGAGTACCAGCCCGATGTCTTTTCGTCCCCGCCCCATCGGGCGTCGGGCGGGGACGATGCCGCCTGTATTAGGCAGCGAGAGCGTAGCTGCTGTTCGCAACTGTGTTGTGCACGCTTTTTAACGCGGCCAGCGTGCGCCGCGGCGCGCCACGCCGTGCTTTCCCTGTCCGGTCGATACCGATCGGCCCCGCTTGTCAAAGAGCGGAGGATGGTAGGCGAGGAAATGGCCGAGTGGTGGAGTGGTCAAGTGGTCGAGTGGTGAAGTGGTCAAGAACGCTCGCACACCTGGCGACATGCTCACGCTGCGTGAGCACGCCACCCGCCGTTGGCCCCTCCGTGCCCGCGTGCCTCCGTGCCTATCCCTCAGCACGCGCCCCCGAACCGCCCCAGAAAGATCGTCAAGTCAGCCGTGTTCACGGAGCCGTCGCAGTTGAAGTCGCCGGGATCCGCCGTCGGCACCGTCGTGCCGAACAATCCGAGAAATCGCGTAAGGTCGAAGGTGTTGACGACGTTGTCGCCGTTCAGATCGCCGACGCAGATCGGGGCGGGCGGGGGAACCAGAGTTGAGACCCGAAACCCGTGACCGCGGTGGTTGATCATCGGACTGTTGTTGCTTCGGATATTGGCCGCCGTATTGAATGGGTCACTGGAGAAAGCTCCTCCTTTCATGCAGCGACCAGCGATGTTCATGATGCCCTCGTTCCACTCCCACAGATTGCCGGCCATGTCGAAGGCCCCGTAATAACTCGGCATGTACGAACCGACGGGAATGGTATTGCCGATGACGTTGTTGTAGTTCGCTTGCGTGGTTGAAATGGTGTTGCTTTGAATGGGGTACAGCCAATAGTCGTCGGAGTCACCGCCTTGGGCAGCAGGCTGGTGGAATGCGGCCTTGTACCACTCGTTCTCACTCGCGACCGCCCACTGCCAGTTTGCGTTGCGGACGATTGTATTGTTGACGATACCGGTCACGGTCAGTGTGTACGCACCGTCTTCGGTGGTGCTGCTGTCCTGAGCACCGGCGGGCTGGCCGTTGTGCAACCAGTTCGCAAAGCGGCACGCGTCCCAGAAGCTCACGTAGTTGACAGGGTTGTTGGCGCGCCCACTGACTACCGCGTAGGTGTACGAGCCAGAAGCACCAGAGCGGATGATTCCGCCGAAGGAAGTGGCCATGTCTGGTTCGTACAAGCCATTGGTGTCGGTTGCGGCGACGGCGTTGAGAAAAGCGGCGTACTGCGCGTTCGTGACCTCGTTAGAAGCGATGTAGTACGTGTATGCCACCGAGCCGTAGCCGGTGGTTCCATCGTTCATGGCCCTTGTGTCCGCCGCGTTGCCGGGGTTGCCGATCGGGACCGTCGGAATCTGGATCGGGCACTCGGCGTGGGCGCGGGTGGAGGCGCCGAAGGCGACGAAGAGGGAAACCACGATGACTCGGATCGGCGACATGCGGACTCCTTCGGCCGTCAACGGCGATTGGCGTTGGCTCGGACGACGGTTGCCTGCCCGGGCTGCAGCCACAGGGATCGTCAGATGCCATGCTACCCCCCCCCCCCGCGGTGTCAATGAAAATCCAGTCGAATCAGCTTCCCGCCCGCTTCGGTGCCGGCTGGGATCGAGCGTGGTGCACCGGGGGGCGGAAGGGGGGCTGAGCGTGGTGCCCGCTCGTGCCCGTCTCCGTTCTGGGGTTGGATGCTGCCGGGCTTGGCGCGAGGGACCGCCGTGACGCTCTCGGGCATCTCGCTTGGCAGATAGGTGCCCTTGGCACGCGGCCGGTCGCTGACGCTCCCGGTTTTTTCGACTCGGCGATCGCGTGGGGCGCGAGCGACCGGCTTTGCGGAAGCCCGCGGCACGGTTCGACGTTCAGCACCTGGTTCGGCGCAGCACCACCCAGCTGCGGCGGCAGGGTTTCGCGCAGCGGATCGGGCGCTCCAGCGGCGTCACCGTTTCGAGTCCGATGAGCGTGAGGTAGCGGGCGGCGCGGACGGAATCCCAGAAGGCGTCGCCGGGGCTCGCGAGGGCGGCGTCGTGGCGGCGGCGGAGTTCGTTTATCGTGGCGGCGTCGTGGGTGATCGCGTTCGCGGCGACGCACCAAGCCTCGACATCGCCGGCGGCGCGTTTGAGGAGCAGAAGGTCACCGGGACTGACACAGCCCATCGGGGCGCGGCGGACCCGGCAGGCGCGGGCTTCGAGGCGCTTCTCGCCGCGGATGATGCGGGAGAGGTGGGGCTCGCGGAGGACGACGAGGTGGACGGCGGGGGCGGACTCGATGGCATTTCGGAGCGCGTCGTCGCGGCGTGCCGAGCGGAGCAGGGCGGTCGCCCAGCGGGCGCGCTCACGCTGTACCATCTCGCGCATGGGCGTCCGCAACCGCAGGCCCGATCTCAACGGCGTCATCGTCATCGACAAACCCCTGGGCTGGACCAGCGCCCGCGCGGTGAACGCGGCGCGGCGTGCGACTTCGGGTGCGCGCGTCGGTCATGCGGGCACCTTGGACCCGCTGGCGACCGGCGTGCTGATCCTGTGCATCGGCAAGGCGACGAGGCTGGTCGAGAAGTTCATGGCCGAGCCGAAGCGCTACGCGGCGGTGATCGACCTGTCGCGCACGAGCGAGTCCCACGATCTTGAGCGGGAAACCACGGCGGTTCACGTCGATTCCGCGCCGACGGAGGCTCAGGTGCGGGCGGCGCTGCTCAACTTCGTGGGGAGCATCGAGCAACTTCCACCCGCGCACTCGGCGGTGAAAGTGGGGGGGAAGCGGGCGTACGACCTGGCGCGGCGCGGACGCCTGAACGAGACGGACCGCGTGGCCGACGTGCCGGGCGCTGCGGAGGGCGAGCCGGCGGCGATGCTCAAGCCGCGAACGGTGCGGATCGACGCGATCGAGGTGCGGCGCTACGCGTGGCCGATCCTCGAGATCGACATCGCCTGCGGCAAGGGCACGTACATCCGCTCGCTGGCGCGGGACATCGGGCGGGCGCTGAGCACGGGCGGCGTGCTGACGGGGCTGGTGCGGACGGCCTCGGGCGGGTTCGTGATCGAGGACGCGCTGGCGGGGAGCGCGCTGGAGAAGCCGCTGGGCGCCGAAGCGATCATCCCGATGAACGACCCGCGGCTGCTGGGCCCGGGAGCGGACGGCGGCATGGAACAACCGCCCGGCGCACCCGCGTGAGACACGCTGGGGACGGGCGGAGGGTGAACTGGGTTGGCGGGAGACGCGGGGGAGGGGCGCGGGCTTACGCGTTGATCGCGGTGACCTTCACGCGCATGTAGCGCTGACGGTGGCCCTGCTTCTTGTGGTAGCCCTTGCGGCGCTTGTACTTGACGATGTCGATCTTCTCGCCCTTGAACTCGCGCTCGACGACGTCGGCGACGATCTTGGCGCCCTTGAGGTAGGGGTTGCCGATGGTCGCGCCCTTGTCGCCGCTGACGAGCAGGACGCGCTCGAAGGTGACGCTCTTGGCGTCGAGGGGGAGGTCGCGAAGATCGATGATCAGCACATCGCCGACCTGAGCCTTCAACTGCGTGCCGCTATCCTCGAAAATCGCGTACATCGGACAAGACTCCTCGCCGCTCGGGCGGCGTGTGACACTCTGGGAACCGTGAAATGAGCCGAGAAGTGTAGCCGGTGGCTTCGGGTTTGCAAGCGGGGGCGGTGTTTGTTTGGTTTGCGGAAGGGTTGCGCCGGCAGAATCCCCCTCTCATCCCCGGTCGTATCCTCCGCCATGCCCCGTTTTGGCGCCAGATTGGCCTTGTGGCTCGCGCTGGCGTTGGTTCCGGCGGGGGTGCGGGCTCAGGGTGTGGGGGGCGACGAAAGCGAGGACGCGGCGAAGATCCGGGCGCTGCGGGCCGCGGCCAACGCGGCTTTCGAGGCGAAGGACTACACCAAGGCGGCCGAGGCGGCGGCGGGGCTGGCGGAACTGCTGCCGCGCGACGCGTTCGTTCAGTACAACCTGGCGTGCGCGCACTCAATGGCGGGGAACTTGCCGGCGGCCGAGGCGGCGCTTGAGGAAGCGTTCGCCAAGGGCTTCATCGACCTGTTCCACATGACGCGGGACGAGCACATGGCGCCGATGCGCGAGACGCGGACGTACCGGCTGCTGGTGGAGGGGTGGGCGGACCTGGTGGACGCGCGCGGGAAGGCGGACCTGGGGGGGCTGCGCGCGCGGTTTCGTGCGGGTTCGCCGCCGGAGGCGTACGCGTTCGTTTCGGACGAGGGTCTGCGGCTGCACTTCGCGTCGGCGTTCCGGGCCTCGTCGTTCGAGGATGCGCGGGCGCAGATCGTCCGGGTGAACGCGTGGGCGGCTCGGGAGCTCTTCCCGGCGATGGAGAAGAGTGAGGCGAAGGCGAGGCCGGACGCGTGGGTGAGCGTGATCCTGCCGACGCCGCAGGACTTCTTCCGGCTCGCGTTCGCGGACGGTGTCGGGGGGTACTACGACCGTGACCGTCGGCGGCTGGTGACGCAGGACATCGGGCCGAGCCTGCGTCACGAGTTCTTCCACGTGCTGCACTGGCGTTTCACGGAGCGGCTGGGGCAGCGGCACCCCTTGTGGATCATGGAGGGGCTGGCCTGCCTGTTCGAGGACGTGGACATGCCGGGCGCGGCGGAGTCGGGCGGGTTTGTGTTCAAGCCGTCGTGGCGGACGAACATCGTGCGGCGGGTGGCGCGGGCGGGTTCGCTGATGAACCTGGAGCGGTTCTGCACGCTGGCGGACGAGAAGTTCATGAGCGAGCGCCCGCGGTTCAACTACGCGCAGGCGCGGGCGGTGTTCATGTTCCTGGACTCGGAGGGAAAACTCGCGGAGTGGTTCGCGGGGTATGTGAAGGGGTACGCCGAGGACGCGAGCGGGCGGAAGGCGCTGGAGCGGGCGTTCGATCTGCCGCTCGCGAAGATCGACGCGAAGTTCCGGGCGTGGAGCGTTAGGCTACCGGAGGTGGCGGAGCAGTCGAAGCCGGCGCGGTTCGGGCTTGGGGTTTCTGTGTCGGGTGGGCGCGGCGACGGCGTCGTGATCGACCGCGTGGTGACCGGCTCGCGGCTGACGCGCGGGATCGACAACCCGCTGCGGTTCAAGGACGTGATCGTGGAGATCGACAAGAAGCCGGTGCGGACGCTGGATGACTATGTGCGGGTCTTGGGGGAGTTGCAGCCGGAGGAGCCGCCTGAGAGGCCGCCTTTGGCGAAGCCGCCGCCCGGGGTGTCGGACCCGTTCGCGGAGCGCTCGGCGGCGACGGCGGGCAAGGTGAAGGTGAAAGTCCGGCGTGCGAGCAAGGAGATGGAAGTCGAGGTGATGCTGGTGGAGATCCCGGAGGACTTTGCGCAGTTCTGATTCTGCGCGGCGATCACGCCTTCGGGCCGGATCACGCCGGCCGCACGCGCACCTGGTTGTCGACGACCGAGCTGATGCGGACGGGCGTGCCGGGGTCAATCGGGCCGCCCTCGGCGAGGACCTCGATGCGCTGGCCCTCGATGGTGGCCATGCCCACGGGTCGGAGCGGGGTGACGGCGACGCCGGTGGCGCCGACGATGGCGATGGCGCGTTCGGCGGACTTGACCTGTTCCGCCGCGGCGCGTTCGGCCTCTTCCGGCTCGGGTGAGAGGATGAGCCTTCGCCCCATCGGCGTGTTGGGCATGATCTTGATGGCGAAGTTGAACGCCAGCGGCGCGGAGGTGAGCACGAAGAGTGCCGAGCCGATGCCCCACCAGGTGCCCGCCCGCCAGAAGACGATCACGGACGCGACCGCGAGGGCGGCGGAGATGAAGCCGAGCACGCCGCCCGAGGGCAGGAAGAGCTCGACCACGAACAGCAGGAGGGCGGCCCCCATCAGCGCGAAGCCCCAGAGCAGCAGCGGTTCCATCAGGCCCGGCCCTCCGCGGGGGGCGTAGGCGTCGTGACCTCTTCAACGCTGACGCGGAACGAGGTGTCCACGACGCGGACACTGCGCCCGCGCTCGATGAACCCGAACTCGGCGACGACGTCGACGAGCTTGCCGTCGAACTCGGCGGTGCCCGAGGGGCGGAGCGCGGTGGTGGTGAGGCCGGTCTGGCCGACGCGAACGGGCGCGTCGGTGGGGGCGGAAGCGCTCATGGCGGCGAGAAGGCCCTCGCCATCGTCGGCGGGCCTGGCGTTGCCCAGGACCATCCGCCCGGCGATGGGGAACGACCGCGTGTACTTGCTGAAAAGGAACATCCCGACGCCGGCGCTGAAAAACGCGAGCAGGACGACGCTGACGGCCCAGGTGAGGTCGGAGCGGTCGCCGCCCGCGCCGGGGAAGAGTTCCCCGACCTCGGCGAAGGTGCCGACCAGCCCCGCGAGCAGGAGCAGCAGCCCGGAGATCCCGGCGACGCCGAAGCCCGGCAGCACGAAGATCTCGAGCATGAGCAGCACGAGTCCCAGCCCGATGGCAACCAGCGCCCACCACGCCGAAGCGCCGATGAGCAGCGATGGGGCCATCAGGCCGCCCAGGGCGAGCAGGGCGACGACGCCGGGCACGGACGCGCCGGGCATCGAGAGCTCCATGAAGAGCGCGATGAGGAAGACGACGATGAGCACGCCGCGGTAAAGCATCCCCCACGCGCTGGTGACGTCGAGGGTGGAGGCGAACGACTCGCCCCAGGTCTGCTCCATGCGCCGCAGGTGCTGCGCGCCGGTGAAGGCCTGGAGTTCGCTGTCGGAGGCGATGGTCTGGACCGCCAGGCCGAAGTCCTTGATGGTGGTTTCCTTGATGGTCAGCAGCGAGGTGCCGTCGGTCGCGTAGCCGAGCACGCGGTAGTTGTCGCGGTCCTCGGGCTTGAACTCCGGTCGGCGCGAGACCTGGGTCAGGCCGCTGGTCTCGTCGTTGACGCTGTTGATGACCTCGTTGCTGATGCTGGGGCTAGCCGGCTTGAACGCGGTCCCGTCGCGGGGCGCGGGCTTGAGCGGCTGGTCCGCTTGGGCGTTCTGTTCGGGCGTGCCGAGGGGGTCGCCCTTGCGCGCGTTGCCGGCGGTGGGGGCGATGGGGGTGGATCGGTCGGGGGATTCACCGAAGAGTTTGCGGTATTCCGCCTCGG
>JAFLCM010000070.1 GCA_017303565.1 Planctomycetota bacterium | reverse complement strand
CCCCACTGCGCCGGCCGCGGCGAGGTCGTCAAGGACCGCTGCACCACCTGCTCCGGCAAGGGCCGCGTCGGCAAGAAGCGAAAACTCAGCGTCAAGATCCCCCCCGGCGTCAGCGACGGTCAGGCCGTCCGCGTCGCCGGCGAGGGCGAGCCCCCGCCACCCGAGGTCTCGCCCGACGGCACCGGCATGCGCGGCGACCTGCACGTCGTCATCCGTGTCCAGCCCCACGAGGTCTTCCAGCGCGAGGGCGACAACCTCGTCCTCGAGATGCCCATCACCTTCACCCAGGCCGCCCTCGGAGCCCACCTCGAAGTCCCCACCCTCGACGAACCCGCCAGCGTCGTCATCCCCAAGGGCACCCAGCACGGCCACGTCATCCGCCTCCGCGAGAGCGGCCTCCCAAACCTCCGCTCCGGACGCCGCGGCGACCTCGTCATCTTCACCAAGATCGAAGTCCCCAAGAAACTCTCCTCCTCGCAGGAGAAACTCCTCCGCGAGTACGCCAAGACCGAGACCGACGGCGGCATCCTCCCCGAGACCTCCGGATTCTGGAAGAAGATGAAGGAGTTCATCGGCGGCTGATCCCCGAACCTTACCCGTGCCTCTTGCCTGATGCCTCTTGCCCTCGGCACCCCATGACCGACCCCCACGCCAAACCCGGACCAAGCGAAACCCCGCACGACAGCGCGGACGAGTACGGCGACACCGGCGCCGACGTGCGCCACGTCGACCCCGAGTCCATCGTCTCGCACGAGGGCGTGATCCAGCGCCTCGAGGCCGAGGTCGCCGAGTGGAAGCAGCGCCACCAGCGCGCCGTCGCCGACTACCAGAACCTCAGCCGCCGCAGCCGCGACAACGAGTGCGAGGCCCAGCGCCAGGGTGTCAAGGACGTCGCCGCCGCCATGGTCACCGTACTCGACCACCTCGAGATGGCCCTCTTGCAGGACATGACCAGGGCCAGCCCCGAGCAGGTCCGCGCCGGCGTCGTCAGCATCCGCGACGAGGTCGTCCGCACCCTCGCCCGCTTCGGCCTCAGCCCCGTCCAGCCCAAACCCGGCGACGAGTTCAACCCCGCGCTCCACGAGGCCGTGATGCAGGCCCCCGCCCCCGAGGGCCAGCCCGCCGGCCGCGTCGTCCAACTCTTCCAGGCCGGCTACACCCTCAACGACCGAACCCTCCGCCCCGCCAAAGTCAGCGTCAGCGTGTGAGGGGCAAAGGCCCAAAGAGCACATGGCAAATGGCAAATCGCAAATGCGGATGTGCATCGTGAGCCGCGGTTGGCCGAGGGCTGCCGCTCGCGCTCGTGATTTGCTCTTTGCCATTTGCCATTTGCTGGTTCCCCGGTTCTGAGTTCCGAGTTCTGAGTTCTTGGTTCCCCCAATGCCCACCTACGAGTACCACTGCAAGTCCTGCGGCCACGAACTCGAAGAGTTCCAGTCCATGACCGCGAAGCCGCTGAAGAAGTGCCCCGAGTGCGGCAAGAACGCGCTGGAGCGCAAGATCGGCATCGGCGCCGGCGTGCTGTTCAAGGGCGGCGGCTTCTACGAGACCGACTACCGCTCCGACTCGTACAAGAAGGCCGCCGAGGCGGACTCCAAGCCCGCCTCGACCGAAGGCGCGAAGACCGACACGAAACCCGACGCCAAAGCCGACTCACCCAAGCCCGAGCCAAAGCCAGAACCCCGCGAGTCCAAGCCGGCGGTCAAGGTGAAGCCGTCTGCCGCCAAGACGGGTTCCGCGAAGAAGCCCGCCGCGCCGCCGAAGCCCGCTCGCAAGCGCTGAGCCGGCCGCCGCCCTTGTCACCCGCGGACTCGGGTAGGATTGCATCATGCCGGGCTGGCTGTCCAGACTGATCGAGCGCGAAAAGCACGGGTTTCTGCGCCATCTGCGCCGTCCCACGAAGTGGAACGCCAAGCACTGCCCGGAGATCAAGCACTTCGGGAGTGAGGGCGCGGACCTCCACACCGCATACGTTCGCCTCTGGATACGGGTGTGCAGCGTTGCGCTCCCGATCTTGATGGTGATCATGATCGTCGACGCGTGCGCGTCGGCGCGTGACTGGTTCGTGAGTCGGTACTTCGGCAGCGCACCACAAAACGTGGTTAGCGCCCTGGTGTCTCAGTGGTCGTCCTACGAGCTCTTTGCTGGAGCGTTGATTCTGGGGTTGGCCGCGAGCATGATCGGAATCCCCTTCGGCAGACACATCGAGCGCCGCTACCTCCGCTATCGCCTCCGCGAGCGCGGCGTCATCCTCTGCATCCCCTGCGGCCACGACATGACCGGCACCGGCGTCGAACGCTGCGCCGAGTGCGGCAAGCCGCTCGCCCTCCGCCGCCCCGCTGGCGAACCCTGAGCCCCGTACTGTTCCCCGGTGGCCCAAAGCCCGTCCAAATCCGTCTGGCCCGACAGGCTCCGCGACAAGGGCCTGCGCGTCACCCGCGCCCGGATCGATGTGCTGCGCGTCCTCTCCGAGTCGCCCACCCCGCTCACCGTCCAGGGCGTGCTCGAGGCCCTCGCCGACCAGCACGCCGACCGCGTCACCGTCTACCGCACCCTCAACTCTTTGCTCGAAGCCGGCATCGTCCACAAGGTCGACCCCGGCGACCGCGTATGGCGCTACGGCCTGCTCGCCCCCACCAACGGCCACGCCCACGAGGGCCACGCCCACTTCGTCTGCGACGCCTGCGGCACCGTCCGCTGCCTTGAAGACTCCACCATCAAGGTCTCCATGAAGTCCGGCGCCGCCGCCGAGCGCTTCAAGATCACCCAGCGCGACATCTACCTCCACGGCACGTGCGAGCGCTGCCTCGAGGGCGGCACGGACGCCCACGACCCCGCCGGAAACACCGAAGGCCCCGACGCCGCCCGTTCATCACGGAGCGGCCGAGGCCCTCGCCGCTGATCCCGGATTGTTCGTGACCCTCACGCCGCCAAGGGGCGCGTGTCCTCGGGGTTGTCCTCGCGCATCAGCGGGAAGACGAATGGCTCGTCGAGCTCGGCCTGCAGTTCATCGAGGTGACGCTGCATCTTGTCCAGCGTCGATTCGATCGACCGCGCCACCGACAGCGCGTCCTCGATCTGCTCCATCACCGGGGCGGCGGTCAGGCCGAACACCCCGCCGCGCGGGAACGGCAGCGGGCCGGCGGTCTCGGTTGGCCGCGCCGCGCTCTGATGAGCGCCGTCGCCGCCGTTCTTGCCCTGGCGGCGTGTGCCGCCGGTGTTGAGCCTCAGTCGGTCCATCGCTGGGTCTCCGCGCGGGGAGGGAGTCAGAGCCGGTCAGCGCGTCCGTGCGCCGGGCCGGTCTCACAGGCGTCATCGACCCGATCTGGAGGGAAGTTCACGCCGCCCCGCCACGCCCCAGACACGCCCGATAAGACCGGCGCACGCCCCGCTCGAATCCCAACGTGTTCGGATCCGTCCGACGATTCCCCCGAACCGGTCAGGCGTTCCCGGGCGTTGGCGCGGGCTTCGGGCGTCCGACCTTCGGCTCGGTCCCCGCCCGCAGCCGCGCGAAGTTGGCCCGGTGCTTCCACACCACCATCGCCCCCAGCAGCGCGGTCACGACCAGATACGCCCACGCGCCCGTCCACGTGCCGCCCACGGGCCAGCCAACCAGCCGCAACCCGACGAGCGACACCGGCAGCACGCACGCCGCCACGCAGCTCGACACGCTCACGTACCGCGTGATCTTCAGCGTCACGATCCACGCGAGCAGCGCCGCCGCCGCGGGCAGCGTCACACCCGGCCACGTCGCCACCATCGCGCCGAACCCGGTCGCCACGCCCTTGCCGCCCTTGAACCTCAGCCACACCGGGAACATGTGCCCGATCAGCGCCGCCACCCCCACGCCCAGCCACGCCAGCGAAGCCGCGGGCGCGGGGTCGGCGACGCCCCACACCCCGGTCATCTTCCCCGCCACGATCACCGGCGCTGCGCCTTTCAGCGCATCGAGCACAAAGCACAACACGCCCCACTTGCGCCCCAAGACCCGCCCCGCGTTGGTCGCGCCGATGTTCTTCGACCCGTGCTGACGGATGTCCACGCCCCGCGCCAACCCGATCAGCAGCCCGAACGGCACGGACCCGATCAGGTACGCCCCGAGCGAAAGCAGCAGCCAGATGAGCGGCGAACCGGTCATCCCCGCAGCGTAACCCGGCCCGCGGCGCTGGGCTACTTCTTCGCAGCCGGCGCCGCCGCCGTCTCTTCGGTGTCATCGGTCGCGGGTTCGGCGGTGTCGGCGTCGTCGCCCTCGGTCTTCGCGCCGGCATCCCCAGCGTTCGCCGGTGCCTTCGCGGCGGCGGTCACGGGGACGGCAGCGGCGGACGTGCCCTCGGGAGCCTTCGCGCCCGCGGCCTTCGCCGTCGCCTCTCGGGCGGCGCCGCCCTTGGCCCCTTCCTTCGGCTCTTCTTCCTTGGCGTCATTCAGGACCAGCGCCGGCGGCGGCTCGCGCAGCAGCACGTTCTCGCCCGCCTTCACCCCCGACGTCAGTTCCGCCATCAGGTCCGATCGGCGCCCCACCTTCACGGGCACCTTCTCGTACTTCGCGCCCCGCACCGCGTACACCACCGTCCGAGGCCCCTCGTTGAAGATCGCCGTCAGCGGCACGCTCAGCGCGTCCGCCACGCTCTCGGTGATGATCTGCGCCTCGCAGCGCATGGAGGGCTTGAGCGCCGGCGAGCCCGGCGGCAGGTCGAGCGCGATCTTCACCTCGTACTCGCGCACGTTGTCCCCCATCCACCCGCCGCCCTGCTGCGCCATGATCCCGATCGAATCGACCTTCCCTTCAAAGGTCTTGCCCTGGGCGGCGTCGATCTTCACCGTCGCCTTCATTCCCGGCTTCACCCGGTTCACCAGGCTCTCGTGCACCTTGATCTGCGCCAGCATCTCGCTGGTGTCGGGCAGCACGATGATCACCTCGTTGGGGTAGACCTTGCGCCCGATCGCCATCGGGCCCTGATTGTCCCAGCGCCACGAGGGCTGGATGCTGCTGGCGTACACGACCAGCCCGTCGGTCGGGGCCTTGATCACGCACGCGTCGAGCTGCCGCTGGAGCTTGGCGAGTTTCCGCTCTCGCTGCGCCTTCTCAGCCAGCGCCTTGTCCAGCGTCGCCTTCTTGCTGGACAGCTCGCTCTCGTTCTTGCGCTTCACCCGCTCAAGTTCCGCCACCGCCTCGGAGATGTCGGACTCGAGTTTCCGGCGCTCCTTCACCTGCGTGAAGTTCCGGTGCACGTCGAGGTCGGTCGTCGCGGTCGCGAGCTTGCTCTCCGCCTGGATCAGCGACACCTCGTCCTGCTTGAGCTGGTCTGTCGAGAGAAACTCGCGCGCGTGCAGCGCCACGGCCTTCTCGTACTTCTCCTTCATCCGCTCGTGGTCCTTCTTCGCGGCGGTCAGGGCCAGCTCCAGCTCCTGCGTCTTGGCCCCGTTCTCGCCCTCCCACTTCTTCAGTTCCAGCCGCGCCAGTTCCAGCGTCACGGTGGCCTTGTTGAACGCCGCGTCGTTCTCGATCTCCTGGATCTCGTACGCCTTCTGCGCGCTCACCGCCTCGCTCTGGGCGCTGGTGTAGTCCAGCGTCTCGGCGTCCTTCTGCTTCTGCAGCTCCTCGTCGTTCAGGCGGACCAGCACGTCGTCCTTCTTGACGGTCTTGCCCTCGTCGATGATCTCCGCGATCGACGATTCCATTTCCAGCGTGTTGCGGAGCTCGGTCTGCTTGCGGGCGGCCAGGTCGCCGTTGGCCGTCAGCACGATGTCGAAGGTCCGGCTCTCGGCGAGCGCCACCTCCGACGCCAGGTGCGTCTGCCCCGTCCCCGAGCGGCCCATCGCCAGGTAACCGCCGCCGCCGACCAGCGCGAGCAGCCCCACGCCGATGCCCAGTTTGGTGAGCGAGAAGCCCCGCCGGGAACGAGAAGGATGCGACATCGGTGCCCTTTCGATCTGGCCCTGTCCGTGAAAGCCCGAGAGTCCGTCAGGACGCGCGACGCGACTCCGCCCGGCGTCCAAACCCCCAACCCAAAAGTCTACGCCCCGCCCCCTGCAAAGGCTGCGGCGAATCCCCCCAGAAACCCCGGAAATCCGGGAACTCCCGGTGGTCATTCCGGCTTGGCTTGCGGCGCTTCGGGTGCGACGGCGGGCGCCTCCGCGGGCGCCGGATCGGCCTGTCCCGTTTCAACCGGCGTCGCGGGCGGAACCTCGCCCGCGGTCTGCACGACCGCTTCGGGCGTGTCCCCCTGATCGACCATCCGCACCACCATGCCCTCGAGCGCCTTGAACGTCCCGTCCGAGCCCACGCGCAGCTGCCCCGTCTGCAGCAGGTACTCCAGGATCGCGATCCGCAGGTCGCGCAGCGCGTCCTGGTAGTCGTTCCGCGACTGCAGGAGTTCGTTCTCGGCGTCCAGCTTCTCCTGCGGCTCCACCTCGTCCGAGCGCAGGTCCAGTTCCTCATTCCGCAACTGGTTGATCTCGACGGCCTTGCTCAGCAGCAGCAGCGCGTTCCGCGCCCGGTCGATCTCCCGCACCGCCCGGCGCGAACTCAGGATGATCGTGTCCCGAAGCTCGTCCGTCTCCCGCACCCGGCGCTGCAACTGGATCATCGAACTCCGCAGGTTCAGCCGCTCGATCCGGCGGTCCAGCGGCAGGCTCAGCAGCACGCCCGCGGCGTAGTCCGTGTCCTTCAGGTCGAAGTCGAACTTTCCGCGGTTGCGGTCCTTGTCGGTGTTCAGCGTCGTCTGCGCCGTGAGGTTCAAGTCGGGCAGCAGGTCGTTGCGGGCGTTGTCCACTTGTCGCCGCGCGTCGTCGTTCTGGTCGCGGGCGTTCTGGTAGTCCAGTCGGTACATGAGCGCCAGTTCCGCCGCCCGCGCCACCCCGATGTCCGGGTCCGGCAGCTCCAGGCTCACCGGCTCGATCCGGATCGCCTCGTCCACCGCCATCCCCAGCCGCACCTTGAAGCGGTCGAGCGCCAGCAGGTAGTTCTCCCGGGCGCTGATCAGGCTGTTGCGGCTGGTCAGGACGTTCTGCTCGACGTTGCGGGCCCGGAACGCGCTCTCGCGCCCGGCCTGCACCAGCGCCGTCGTCCGCTCCTGCAGCTTGATCACGCTATCGAGGCGCTGCTCCTGGTTCGAGATGAAACTCTGCTGGGCCACCAGCGCGAAGTAGTCCCGCGCGATGTCGACCAGGTGCCGACGCCGGAAGTCCTCGAACCCACGCGCCGCGTACACCAGGTCGCGCTCCGCCTGGATGATGTCCTCCCGCGCCACCGTCCCCGCCCCGCGGAGCAGCGGCACGTTCGCGCCCAGCACGAGCTGCGACGCCTGCTCGTACTGCTCGCCCGCGACCCCGGTCAGTTGCTGGGTGGCCTGCGTGATGAGCCGCGCCTCCACCTCGCCGCCGTAGGGAAGACGCTGCGTCGCCCGTAGTTCGTTGATCACCCGCAGCGCCGACTGGTACGTCGCGTTGTCGCCCGTCCCGTCCACATTGGCTCGGATGTCATCGAACAGCCGCGGGCCCCAGCGGTGCTGCTCCACCAGCAGCCGGATCGCCGCCAGCAGGTACTCCTCTTCCGCCGATCGGTACTCGCGCCCCGTGGCCTGCGCCGAGCGGAACGCGCCCTCGAGGTCCAACGCCCGCACCGAAGCCGGCAGCGCCGAGTACGAGTCCAGCCGCGCCAGCACCGCCTTCGGGTCCGTGTCCGCCTCTGAATACGGGAGCGACTCGGCCCCGGGGTTCTGCGACGGCGGGCGCTCCTCCGTCACCACCGCCCGCGCCGACCCGCTCGGCCCCGATTCGTACACGCTCAAAGGCCGCGGCGTCGGGGCCACCGCCCCGCCCCCCAGCGCCTCGCTCCGCGTCTTCACCAGCCGGTCGACCGAGCGGTCGATCGAATCCATGTTCACGCACCCGCACAGTTGAACGCCTGCCAGCGCCGCCACCACCGCCATCGGCACCCGAACCGTCCGGCCTGGACCCTTCCATTGACCAAACACGGCGTCTCGGCGAGAGGGCACAATCGGTCGCGGGCTGGTTTCGGGGCGGGTGGTGGGCATGTGCGGGGGCAAGAGTGTACCGATCAGGTGCAAGCGGTTTGCGAGTCGGACAAAGGAGGCGTACCCTTCTCCCCCTCCCGCCTGTTCCGTGGCGGGACCCCCTGCCAAGGGCCTTTCTCAAGACGCCCGTCCCCCCGACGCCCGGCAAGGATCGGGACCTCGGGGACGCCGCGTTTCTATCAGGAGCAACCGCCGATGCCCTCGATCACCCTGGACGGACACACCTTGAGCGTCGATGGTCGGCGCCTGTGGGTGGTCTCCGGGACGGTGATGTACACCCAGACGCCCCGCGCCTCGTGGGGGGCCCGCCTGCGCGCCGCTCGCGAGGCCGGCCTCAACACCATCGAGGTGCCGGTCGTCTGGTCGGCCCACGAGCCGCGCCAGGGCAAGTTCAACTTCGACGGCGACCTCGACCTCGCCGCCTTCATCAAGGCCGTCGACCAGCACGGGCTGCACGCGATCGTCCGCGTCGGGCCGTACGTCGGAGAGGGGCTCGACCTCGGCGGCCTGCCCCCCTGGCTCCCCGCGCTCAAGACCGGGCAGGTCCGCTCGCACGCCGGCGTCTACCTTGCCACCGTCTCGGCCTTCCTGAGCGCGGTGTGCGACCGCATCGCCAGCCTCCAGATCACCGGCGGCCCCTCACGCCGCGGCAAGGGGCCCATCATCGCCCTCGTCGCCGAGCACCGCTGGCTCTGCGGCGACGACGGGGTCATCTCCCTCGCCACCAACACCGGGGGCGTGCTGAAGGAAGGCACCGACCACCTCGCCGAGATCGCCCGCTTCCTCCGCGAGGGCGGGATCAACGTGCCGGTGATCGCCAACAACGACCTGTACCACAGCGCCGAGGGCCAGATCGAGGCTTGGTCCGGGCGTCACCACCTGCACGCCAATCTCCGCCAGCTGCGGGCCCAGCGCCCGCAGCAGCCGCGCCTGCTCCTCGCGCTCCGGGGCGCGTCCGACGCCGACGGCCTCGACCGCTGGGGCCAGCCCGCCCGCCCCGGCCCTGAGCCTCGTCAGATGGTTCGGGCCCTGGCC